>DATFGS010000403.1:0-1279 GCA_035249225.1 Candidatus Methylomirabilota bacterium
CGAGGGCGGCGAGGGCCACGCCCCCGCCGTGGCGCTCGAGCAGCGCGCGCGCCGGCGCGCCCAGCGCGTAGCCCAGCGCGACGAAGAGTCCTGCCCAGGCGAGCCCGCCGATCAGCTCGAAGAGGAGAAAGCGCGGGTAGGAGATGGCCCCCCCACCGGCCATCGGCGCCGCCAAGAACCGCACCCCCGCCACGAAGCGCCCGACCACGAGGGCCAGCGCCCCGAAGCGGTCGAAGCGGGAGCGGGCCCGCGCCTCGCAGCGACCGGAGGCGAGCGAGAGCTTGCAGTAGAGCGCGGTCAGCCGGTCGGCCGCGCCCAGCCGTCCGGCGGCGTACCAGAGGTGGTCACCGACGACGGCGCCGAGCGCGCCGGCCGTGGTGAGCAGGGCCACCTGCCCCCAGCCGGTCGCCATCGCGGCGCCGGCGGTCACGAGCAGCAGGCGACCGGGAAACGGCAAGCCGGTTGCGTCGATCAGGGCGGCGAGGAAGAGCCCGGCGTAGACCAGGCGCGCGTCGTGGAGCAGGGCGTCGAGGCCGGCCGTCCACGTGGCCATGCCTCCAGTATGAAGCTGGGCGCGCTAGATGTCGCCGAAGCCCGGCCGCACCGGCGGCTTGGCGTGCTCGGCCGGGCCCTGCTCGCGCTCCGCCTCATCCACGCTCGGCCAGGGGCCGGTGCCCTCTCCCGCGGGCGCGGTGAGCCACACGGTGGTGCGCTGTCCCGCCATGTACGCGATCGGGCTCAGGAACACGACGGTCAGGACGACGGCGGCTGCCAGTGCCATGAGCTTCGGGGTCATCGGGCCCTCCTCCTGCCCACGGGTGAGAGCAAGGGCCATTCCAGGAAGAACGGCTCTATTTTCCACGGGGTTTTGACTGTGCAAGAAAGACAACAGGCAGAGATTTACCCCTTGTGGCCCTCGCGTTCGCCCAAGCTGGAAGCGGCTTGGGGGCCGCCCTCAGCGCGCCTTCGACGACTCGTCCCGCGCCGCCCGGATCAGGGGCGGGTACGCGTACGTGGGCAGCGAGCAGCCCGGCGCGAGGATGAAGCCGGAGGCGCCGCCCGCCCCGAGGGCCCGGGCGACCTGCCCGCGCACCAGCCGGGCCGAGCTCTCCACGAACTTGACGTGATCGAGGCCCGCCATCAGCGTGAACTTCGTGCGGCGCCGCGCCTCGGCGATGCTGGGGCCGCCGTTCAGATCGGCCCACGACAGCGCGTGGGCCGGATAGTCCAGGAGGCGGTCGAAGTAGAGGTGCTCGCCGTGCGCGTGCAGCACGTGACA
>DATFGS010000404.1:0-11807 GCA_035249225.1 Candidatus Methylomirabilota bacterium
CCGGGCTCGACCTCGATCGCGCTCAGCACCACCACCGGAGTGTCGCGCGTCTCGGGCTGATCGCGCAGGAGCCGGATCGCCTCGAAGCCGTCCAGGTCCGGCAGCATCAGGTCCATCGTGATCACGTCGGGCTGCCGCTGCCGCGCCATCTCCACGCCCTCGAGCACCCGGCCCGCCTCGATGACGCGGAGCCCGGCCAGCTGCAGGACGTCCCGCAGCAGCGCGCGCACGTCGGGGTCGTCGTCCACCACGAGCACGAGCGGCGCCTCCTCCGTGCGCTCCTCCGGCCGCTCCCCGCTCGGGGCGGCGCCCGCGGTGCCGGGGAGCGGCAGGCGCACCGTGAAGGTGGCGCCCTCGCCGGGCCGGCTGTCCACTCCGATGCGCCCGCCGTGCTCCTCCACGATGCCGCGGCAGATCGCGAGGCCGAGCCCGGTGCCGCCCACCGCGCGAACGGTGCGGCCGTCGAGCTGCTGGAACTTGCGGAAGAGGCGCCCCACGTCCTCGGGGGCGATGCCCTGCCCCTGGTCGGTCACCCAGATCTCCAGGTCGGCGCCGGACCGGCGGGCGCCCACCGTGACCAGCCCGCGCTCCGGCGAGAACTTGATCGCGTTGGACAGGAGGTTGGTCACCACCTGCACCATGCGGTCGAAGTCCACCCGCACCGTCGGCAGCTCGGTGGTCACCGAGGACTCGATCGCGATGCCCCGCGACTCCGCGAAGCCGCGGGTGCCGTCCACCGCCATCTCGACGAAGTCGAGCGGGCGGTGCAGCTCCAGATCGAGGTGGATGTGGCCCGCCTCCATCTTGGAGATGTCGAGGATGTTGTTGATGAGCCGGATGAGCCGGTCGGTGTTCTTGAGCGAGATGTCCACCAGGTGGCGCTGGGTCTCGTCGAGGACGAGGCCGTCGTCGGAGAGCAGCAGGTGGAGCGAGCCCTTGATCGACGTGAGCGGCGTGCGCAGCTCGTGCGAGACCGTCGAGACGAACTCGGTCTTCATGCGGTCGATCTCGCGCTCCCGCGTCACGTCGCGCAGGGTGATGGTGGTGCCGACCACCGCGCCGAGCAGGTCGCGGGTCGGGGTGGTCAGCCAGCGGAGGGTGCGCCGCTCCGGGAGCCGCACCTCGAGGTCGCCGTCCGCCGGCTCGCCCGCCTGCTCGACCGCGGTAACGAGCGCCCGCCCGTCCGCCTCCTCCCACTCCACCGATCCGGCCAGGGTCTCGATCAGCCGCACGAGCGGCCGGCCGATCACCTCGTGGGGGTTGACCCCGAGCAGGGCGCCTCCCTGGCGATTGAGCGCCACCACCCGGCGCTCGAGGTCGAGCACGAGGAAGCCGTCGGAGGTCGAGGCGAAGACCTGCTCGAGGCGGGTCTTCTGGTTCTCCGCCTCCTCGAACAGGCTCGCGTTGTCGAGCGCCATCGCGAGCTGGTCGGCGTAGGCCGCGACCAGCCGCGTCTCGGCCTCGGTGAGCGCGCGGGGCGTCGGGAAGAGCAGGAGCAGGCCGCCGAGCACCCGGCTGCGGCCGCGCACCGGGAAGGCGGCCAGCGCCTCCGCGGGCCCGAGGAGCCCCGCGGTGACCAGGTCGCTCCGGGCCGCCGAGTCCGCGATCAGCAGCGGGGCCTCCCGGCGCCGCAGCGGCTCGGCGAGCGCGCGCACCGACTCGTGGCTCCAGTCCGCCCACGAGATGACGTCGCCCGGGCTCGCCCCGCGCTCCTCGAACAGCACGATGCCCGCGCGCCGGGCCCCGAAGGTCTGGGCCAGGGTGCCCGCCGCGTCCGGCAGGAGCCGCTTGACGTCGAGGGTGCGGTGCAGCGTGCGCGCGGCCGCGTTGAGCAGCGCCGCGCCCGCGAGGTTCTGCTGGGTCACCGAGTAGAGCCGCGCGTTCTCGATCGCCACCGCGCCCTGGGCGGCCAGGCTCGAGAGCAGGCTGACCTCGCGCTCGGTGAAGGCGTGGGGCTGGAAGTAGGAGCCGCCCAGGACGCCGAAGACCTCGTCGCGGATCAGGATCGGGGCCGCCGCGAAGGCGCGGGGCGCGTCGGCCCGGGCCATCGCGGCCGCGTTGGGGCCCGAGTACACCAGGCCCGGATCGGCGAGCCGGTCGTCGGACCACACCGGCCGGCGCTCCGCGTAGGCGCGCCCGGTCACGCCCTCGCCCGGCCGGAGCAGCAGCGAGCGCGCGAAGTCCATCGGGTGGTTGCGGCTCCGCTCGAGCACGAGGCCGCCGCGCGCGGCGTCCCAGCGGTAGAAGCCGGCCGCCCCGCAGCCGAGCGCCTCGATGACCCCGTCAGAGATGAGGTCGATCACCTCGTCCAGCTTGAGGGTGGCCGAGAGCTTGCGGGTGACTTCCAGGAGCACGACCGCGTCCTTCTCCCGCTGGCGCGTCTCGCCGTAGAGGCGCGCGTTGTTGACCGAGGTGGCGAGCTGCTGGCAGAACAGCTCGAGGTGGGCGATGCCCCGCCGCGTGATGGGCCGGCGGCTCACCTTGTTGTCCGCGCTGACGACCCCGATCGGCCGCCCCTGCACGAGGAGGGGCACCACCGCGAAGCGCCGCGTGCGCAGCACCGGATGGGTCCGGAGCTCCGGGAGCAGCGGCGGCACCTGCGCGAGCTGCTCGTCGTTGCTCACCATGAGCGTGATGCCCGATGCCCACACCGCCTGGAAGCCGCCGCTGCCCCGGAGCGCGATGAGCCGCCGGACGTCGGGGCCCGCGTCGCTGCCCGCGACCAGGCGCACGGTGACCCCGTCGTCCTCGGCGAGCCAGACGTTGAGGCGGTCGAAGCTGAGCGCGCGGTTCGCGGAGGTCGCGAAGATCTCCACCCGCTCCTGCAGGTCCATCGAGCGGTCCATCGCCTGGGTCAGCGCGAAGAGATCCTCGGTGAGCTGGCGCCGGTCCTGGATGTCCTGGAACAGGCGCGCCTTGGCGATGGCGGCGGCCGACTGGCTGACGAAGATCTCGAGGAGCTCCTGGTCGTCGGCTCCGAAGTGGAGCGGCCCGCGCCCGCTGAGCACCAGTACGCCCAGGAGCAGGTCCTGGAAGATGATCGGGACCCCGAGGAAGCTCCGGAGCCCGCTCCGCCGCCACCACTCGGGCTCGGTGGCCCGCGGGTCGGCCGCGATGTCCGCCACCTCGAGCTGGCGCCGCTCCGCGGCCACCCAGCCCACGTCGCCCTCGCCGATGTCCACCGGGCGGCGCGGGAACTCGCCCATGCCGCCGGCCACCGCGCGGACCTCGAGGCGCTTCGCGGCCGCGTCCACCACCCACACCGCCACCGCGGGCACCTGCATGAGCTCGACCGCCGCGTTGGCGATGCCGGCCAGCACCTCGTCGGGCTCGAGCGAGGAGGAGACGAGCTGGTTGAGCCGGGCCAGCGTGTGCAGGCGCGTGGCCCGCAGGTTGAGCGCCTCGTGCAGCCGAGCGTTGCGGAGGAGCACCCCCGCCTGCTCGCCGATGGCCCGCAGGGTGGCCAGCTCCGCGTCCTCGAAGCGGCGGCGCTCCGTCCACCACACGAGGTAGAAGGCGCCCGCCACCTGTCCGTCGATGAAGAGCGGGATCACCGCGCCCGACTGGTGCGGGAAGCGGCGGAAGAGGGGGATCGCGAAGCGCGGGTCGTTCCGGAGGTCGTCGCTCCAGATCACGCGCCCGCTCTGGAAGACCGCATCGAAGCCCCGCTGCTCGTCGGCGGTGAGGCGGGCGGTGGCGAGCACCTCGAGCGCGTCCTTGGGCACGTGGTAGGCCGCGACCGGCCGCAGCTCCGCGGCCTCCGCCTGCCGGACGTAGGACGAGACCGTCTCCGCGCCGGTGAGCCGCGCCAGCTCCCGGCAGATGAGCCGGAGGGCCTCGCCGAAATCGGTGGTGGCGCTCGCCACGCGCGCCACCGCCAGCAATGCCGCCGTCTCGCGCAGCCGCGACTCGAGCCCGCCCGCGCTCTCCGCACTCATGCTCGTGTCCAGTATACGCGGACTAGGCCCGCGGCTTGGTACCCGCCGCGCCGTAATAGTTGACCGTGAACGAGAAGTGCCCCGCCGCGTCGGCCCGCTCGACCTCGGCGAGCCACGCCGCCGCGCGGCGCGCCCCCACCAGGCCGAGCTCCACCGCGGCGCTGGCCCGCCGCTCGAGCAGGCTGTGGGTGAACGGGTCGAGCCGCCGCGTCTGGTAGACGTCGGCGAGCAGCCGCACGCGCTCGAGGCCCAGCTCCACCAGGCGCCGCACCAGGGTCCGGCCGGAGAAGGGCTCGGCGTAGAGGCGCGCGGTCACGCCCTCGAAGATGCGGCGGGTCAGCTCGCGATCCGGGTGATCGAGCACCTGCGTGCCGAAGTCCTGATCCTGGAGCGCCACCACCCCGCCGGGGCGCGTCACCCGCGCCAGCTCGCGCAGCATCGCGCCCGGCCGCGCCACGTGCAGGAGCACCGTCACCGCGATGGCGCAGTCGAAGCGCCCGGTGCGGAGCGGCAGGGCCGCCGCGTCGCCCAGGCGAAAGTCCAGGCGGCGGTCGAGCCGCTCCTCGCGCGCCCGGCTCCGCGCCGCCGCCAGCAGCACGCGGCTCCGGTCCACGCCGGTCACGTGCCCGCGCGGGCCCACCAGCGCGGCCAGGTCGCGCGCGACCACCCCGCTGCCCGAGCCGACCTCGACCACGCGCCAGCCGGGCGCGATGCGGCAGAAGCGCAGGAAGCGGCGGCGCAGGCGCGCCTGGCTCGGGGTGCGCCCGCGCGTTTCCATCATCCGCGCGTAGCGCTCCGGCCGGGGCTGGCGATCGACCGCCCGCCAGGGATCGGGATGGAGAGGCACGGTCAGTCGAAGCGACCCGGGAACAGTTCGCGGAAGAGCCGGAGCAACCCGCCCTCCGCCGCCGGCGGCGCGACGCGATCGGCGGCGCGGCGCACGAGCGCGGGGGCGTGGGGCATCGCCACCCCGAGGCCGGCCTCGCGCAGCATCTCCACGTCGTTCTCCTGATCGCCCACCGCGACGACCCGATCGAGCGGCACCTCCAGGTGCGCGCTCAGCCGGGCCAGGGCCGCGCCCTTCGAGGCGCCCACCGGGATGATCTCGAGGTAATCCCCGCGGGTGCGCACGAGCCGGCCGTGCTCGGCCACGACCGGGGTCAGCTCGCCGCGCACGATGTCGAGATCCTTCGGGTGGCCGATCAGGAGGCTCTTGATGAAGCCGCCCAGGCCCAGGAACTCGCCCGGATCGTCGACCTCGTCCACGCGGAGGCCTTCCTCGTCGCAGTAACGGCGCACCGCGAGGGTGTGGGCGATGCAGTACAGCCGGTCGTCGCGGTAGAACACCGGATGCACCGGGGCCTGCGAGAAGACGGCCCAGGCGCGCCGGAGCGCGCCGCGGGGCAGCGTGAGGGAGACGAGATCGGGGCCGCCGTCGGCGCCGCGCACCACCGCGCCGTTGTAGTAGATGACCGGGGCGGTGACGCCGAGCTGGTCGCGGTACGGGTCGGCCGCCGCCGGCATGCGCCCGGTGGCCAGCGAGATGGCGAGCCCGCGCTCGGAGGCCCGGTGGAAGGCCTCGACCAGCGCGGGATCGAGCGCCATGGAGTCGTCGAGCAGGGTCCCGTCGAGATCGCAGACGAGGAGATCGTACGACGCGGGCGTCACGCCCGCCGCTCTCCCCGCTGGAACCGCGCCGCGCACTCGCGGCTGCAGAAGAAGAGGGGCGTCCCGCCCGCCTCGGACCGGATCGCCCGCGACATCACCACGTAGGTCTGGCACACCGGGTCCTTGACCAGCTCGTCGTGGGGCCGCGGGGTCGGCGAGGGCAGCCGGGCCCGCCAGGCGGCGGGCAGCCGGGTGACCACCAGGACGACCACCGCGATCAGGGCCAGGAGCATCAGCGCGCGCATCGCGCCTCTCAACGAGGGTCGGGTCGAATGGAGAGCGAGCGGAGGAAGTCGCGGTCCTGCTCGGTCAGGTCGAAGCCCTCGGCGGCCTCGGCCGCGCGGGCGCCCGAGAAGAAGATTCCGGTCTCCGCCCCGCGCCGGAGGATCTCCTGCACCGCCTCGCGCGAGGCTTCGGTGGCCTTGAGCGAGACCTCGATCGCGCGGAGGAGCTTCTCCATCAGCCGGTCCGCGGGGCGCTCTTGCGTCATGGCGCTTACGATAGCACACTGGCGCGACGGAGCTTTCCGTGGCCCCCGACGACACCACCCGCGACTGGCGCTTCCTGCGCTCGACCACGCGCGAGCGCCTCGGCAAGCTCACCCTGCGCGAGGACGTCTGGCGGCTGCCCACCGGCGTGGAGAAGACCTACCCGATCCTGCACGTGGGGCCCACGGTTGGCGTGGTGCCGTTCGTGGACGCCGACCACGTGCTGCTGATCCGGCAGTTCCGGCATCTCCTGCGCGGCGATTCGTGGGAGCTGCCCGGGGGCGGCGGCCTGCCCGGGGAGACGCCGGAGGCGGCCGCGCAGCGCGAGCTGCGGGAGGAGGGCGGCTACCGGGCGGGGCGTCTGACCTTCCTGACCCGCTTCGTTCCGTCCGCCGCCTATCTCGACGAGACCGCCTACTGCTTCATCGGCGAGGAGCTCGTGGCCGACGCCCTCGCGTCCGACGACGACGAGTTCTTCGAGCGCCGCGTGGTCCCGTTCCGCGACGCGGTGGCCATGGCCCTCGACGATCGCATCACCGAGTCCGTCTCCAAGCTCGCGCTGCTCGCCACCGCCCTCCGCCGCGGCGTCGCCCTCTAGCGGCGGGCGGGGTCGGCCAGGTCGCGGGCCTGCTCGTACGCCTCGTCGGCCTCGCGCGGGAGGCCGGTGCGCGCGTAAAGATCGCCCAGCAGCGCGTGCAGGCTCGGCTGGTCCGCGTCGGCGGTGAGCGCGACGACCACCACGCGCCGCGCGTCGTGGAAGAACCCGCGGCTCGCCAGCACCCCCGCCTGCATCACCGCCCGCGAGCTGGCCGGCACGTCGGGGCCGAGCGCCTGGTCGACCTCGCGGAGATCCCGGCGCAGGTCCTCGGCGCGCTGCCGGTCCGCGACCTCGAAGCGCGCCTCGTCCACCCGGCTCTGGCCCGAGAAGAGCTGCAGCGTGTAGACGGTGCCGGGGGTCAGGGGCGGCGCGTCGGCCGGATAGGCGAGCCGGCTGCCCATCACCCCCGGCCGCTCCAGGACGACGCGGGAGCCGTCGACCACGCGCAGCGTGTAGCGTCCGAACTGGTAGCCTTGCCACTCGAACGCGAGCGCGTCCGGCATGACCGATCCGCCGCGCGGGCTCAGGATCACCGGCGGCCGGCCCACGCTCCGCGTGGACAGCACCGGCCGCGGCGTCTCGCGCGGGCTGCTGCCCAGGAATCCCAGGCCGCTCTCGAGGAGGAGGAAGGCCTTCTGCATCTTGCTGTCCGACGGCGGCGCGGTCACCACGAAGGGCGACCGGGCCGCGTCCACCTGCACGCTGCCGCGCCGGCCCGCCAGCACCACGACCGCCGCTGCGTCGTCGGTCGCCCGCAGGCTGTCGCCCACCTTGAGCGCCAGCAGCGGCCCCGCGGGCCGCCAGTCCGCGGGGCCCGGCCCGCTCACCTCGATCCGTCCGCGGCCCGGCTTGATCTCGGTGATCATCGCGCCCACGTCCCGGGGCTGGGCGCCCGCCGGCGCCGCCGCGCTCAGCACCCCGATCACCAGCCAGCCCGCGATCGCCCGCATGCGCGCCCCCATCTAATAGGTCGCCCGGCCGCCCGAGAGATCGTAGACCGCGCCGGTGCTGAAGGAGCACTCGTCCGAGGCCAGCCACGCCACCAGCGCGGCCACCTCCTCCGGCGTCCCCACGCGCCCCATCGGGATCTTCGAGACCAGCAGGTCCACCGTGCTCTGCTCCATCTGCTTGAGCAGCTCGGTGCCGATCACCGCCGGCGCGACCGCGTTCACGAAGATCCCGCGGGTCGCGACCTCCTTGGCGAGCGCCTTGGTCAGCCCGATCACGCCGGCCTTGGCGGAGGAGTAGGGCACGAGCGTCGGATTGCCCTCCTTCCCCGCGATCGACGCGATGTTGACGATACGGCCCCCGCCCTGCCGCAGCATCACCTTCACCGCGGCCCGGCAGCAGAGGAAGACGCTGGTGAGGTCCACGTCGATCACCTGCTGCCAGTCCTCGTCGGAGAGCTCCCAGATCGGAAACGACCGGCCGGTGATCCCCGCGTTGTTGACCAGCACGTCGAGGCGACCCCAGGCGCTCTCCACGCGGGCGACCGCGGCGTCCACGTCCCGGGCGCGCGTCACGTCCCCCGCCAGCGCGAGGGCGCCGCGGCCGATGCCGCGCGCCGCCGTCTCGGCCGCGTCGGCGTCCTGGTCGAGCAGGGCCACCCGCGCGCCGTCGGCGGCCAGCCGCGTGGCGATGGCGAGCCCGATCCCGCGGGCGGCTCCGGTGACGAGCGCGGTCTTGCCGGTGAGCGTCATGACGACATGACCGGCGCTAGTAGGCCGGCGGCGCGTAGACGCTGAGGAAAAAGAGCGGCCGCGGCCCCGAATTCCGCACGTGGTGGGACGTCCCCGCCGGGATCAGCACGCACGCGCCCGCGCGGGCCTGGTGCGCGATCCCCTCCACGGTCACGATCGCCTCCCCCTCCACCACGAACACCACCTGATCGCCGGCGTGGGTCTCCTCGGGGCCGCCGTCCCGGCCGGGGGCGATGGTCATGACCGCGGTCTGGGTGCGCGCGGTCTCCTGCAGCACCTCGAAGAAAGAACCCCGGTGCGCGTGAATATCGACCATGGTGTCTGTCATGACGGGGCTAGCGTAGTGCTTTCGCGGGGCTCGCGCCAGGCCTGGGTGCGGCGGCTCACCCCGCGCATCAGCGCCCAGTAGGCCACGCGCACGGCCAGCCCGATGCCGATGATGCATACCGACATGGCGGCGGCCTGGCCGCTGTCGCCCGCGTCGTCCATCAGGAGCACCGCCACCGCGGCCAGCTCGGTGCCGGGGGCCACCAGGAAGACCACCGCGGACAGCGTCACCATCGCGTTGAGGAAGAAGTACATGCTGATGCCCACGATGGACGGCAGGGCCATCGGCACCGTCACCCGCCAGAACGTCCGGTAGAAGGGCACGCCCAGCGAGGCGGAGACGTTCTCGAACTCCGCGTCCATCTGCCGGAGCGCGGTGGTCGCGGTGAGGAAGCCCACCGTGAAATAGTGGATGACGTTGGAGATGATCAGGATCGCGAGGGTGCCGTAGAGCACGTTGAGCGGGCTGTCCGCCTTGTTGAACGTGAAGATGTAGGCCAGGCCCAGGACCATGCCGGGGATCGACACCGGCAGCACCGACAGCAGGTAGAGCGCCCCGCTCCACCCGGTGCGGCACTTCTCGACCACGTAGGCGCCCACGAAGGTGAGCACGGTCCCGACCAGCGCGGTCAGCGCGGCCACGTAGAGGCTGTTCCAGAGCGGCACGTAGCCGCCCACCGTGTCGAAGCGGTAGTGGCGCAGGGTCGGGGTGAAGTTGTATGGCCAGCGCGAGACCAGCGAGTAGACCGCGATGGCCAGGTACATGCCCGCGATGGCGCCCGCGATCAGCGCGCAGTAGCCGAACCCGGCCCAGTCCGCGGCCGGCCGGCCGGCCGGCGCGAGCGGGCGCGAGGACGCGGTGACCAGCGCGTACTGGCGGCGCTGAACCATGCGGTCCACCAGGAAGGCGAGCACCGCCGGGATCAGCAGGACGACCGAGACGGTGGCCCCCATGGTGAAGTTCTGCTGGCCGGAGACCTGGTTGTAGATCTCGGTGGCCATCACCGAGAACTTGCCTCCGATCGCCTTGGGCGCGCCGAAGTCGGTCACGACGAGGGTGAAGACCACGAAGCAGGCGCTCACCAGCCCGAACTTCACCCCGGGCAGGGTCACGGTCAGGAAGGTCTTGAGCGGGGAGGCCCCGAGCGTCCGCGCCGCGTCGTACAGGCGCGCATCGGTGGCGGAGAGCGCGGCCACCAGGATGAGGAGCGCGTGCGGGAAGCAGTAGAACACCTCGGCCACCACGATGCCCTTGGCGCCGTAGATCCCCACGTTGTAGCCGGTGGCGCGGGTGAAGATGCCGTTGTTGCCGAACACGTAGATGAAGGCCAGGGCCTGCACCAGGGACGGCGCGAAGAGCGGCAGCATCGCCACGATCCGGAACAGGCCGCGGCACGGCATCAGGGTGCGGGTCAGCCCGTAGGCGTAGCCGAAGGCGAGCGTCACCGTGATGACCATGGAGACCACCGAGACGGAGAGGCTGTTCCAGATGGACGCGGCGATGGCGGGAGTGCCGAAGTAGCGCCGGTAGTTGGCCAGCCCCACGAAGCCTCCGCTCGGGTCGAGCAGGCTCCGCCAGATCACGTGCAGCAGCGGGTAGAGCACGAAGAGGTAGAGGATGAGCGCGAAGACCGCGACCAGCGCGTAGCGGATCAGGTCCTCGCCGGCCAGCCGGTGCCGGACGGTGCGGTCCGGGATGGCGGAGGGCAGCCGGTCCGACGCCGCCGCGCGCGCCACGCGAGCGCTACTCCGCGGCCGGGAAGACGCGCAGGGCCTCGGGGCGCAGCGCGAGGGCCAGCTCGGAGCCCTCGGCCGCGCCCAGGGCCGTGAACGCGGTGGCCGCCACGTCGCACTCGAGCGGGGGGGCGCCGTCCGGCAGGGCCAGGCTCAGGCGGGTGAACGAGCCGAGGAACTGGATCGCCCGGATGCGGGTGACCATCCGGTTCTCCGCGCCCGCCGCGGCGCCGACCGTGATCTCCTCGGGGCGGATCGCGAGCGTGAGCCGGGTGCCCGCGGCGATCGGCTCGGTGGCCCCGTGCCGCATCTCCACCGCGCCGAGACGCGCCCAGCCGGTCCGCTCGCCCGCGACGGCCTCGAGGAAGTTCATCTGGCCGACGAAGCGCGCGACGAAGGGCGAGCGCGGGCGCATGTAGACCTCGGCCGGCGCGCCCACCTGCTCCACCACTCCGTGGTTCATCACCACGATGCGGTCGGCCATGGCGAGGGCCTCTTCCTGGTCGTGCGTCACCATGATGGTGGTCACGCCGAGCCGCCGCTGCAGCGCGCGCATCTCGTGGCGGAGCGACTGGCGCACGCGCGCGTCGAGCGCGGAGAGCGGCTCGTCGAGCAGCAGGAGCGCGGGCGACGGGGCCAGGGCCCGGGCCAGCGCGATGCGCTGCTGCTCGCCGCCCGAGAGCTGGGCCGGATACTTGTGCTTGTGGGCCGCGAGGCCCACCAGGGCCAGCAGCTCGTCGATGCGCGCCTCGATCCGGGCCTTCGCCACCTTGCGCGTCTCGAGCCCGTAGCCCACGTTGCGGGCGACCGTGAGGTTCGGGAAGAGCGCGTAGGACTGGAAGACGATGCCGTAATTGCGCTGGCTGGGCGGCAGGGCGGAGACGTCGCGCCCGCCCATCGTCACCACCCCCGCGTTCTGCCGCTCGAGCCCCGCGATGATCCGCAGCAGCGTGGTCTTGCCGCAGCCGCTCGGCCCCAGGAAGCAGACGAACTCGCCGGGTGAGATGGACAGCGTGATCCCGCGCAGGGCCGTGAACTGGCCGAATTTCTTGGCGATGCCCTCCAGCGCCACCGCCGCGGGCCGGGCGGCCTCGGCGCTCACCCGCCGCTCCCCCTCGCGCCCTCTTCCGCCACCACGCGCAGCAGGCCCGGCCCGTAGCGCTCGGCCTTGTGGGGCCCCACCCCGTGGGCCATCTCGAGCTCGGCCCGCGTGCGCGGCCGGAGCATCGCGATGTCGCGGAGGGTGCGGTCGCTGGCCACGATGAAGGGCGCCAGGCCCTCGGCGCGCGCCACCGCGAGCCGATGGCGCCGCAGGGCCTCGAAGAGCGCCTGCGCGGCGGTGTCGAGCTCCGCG
>DATFGS010000405.1:0-1077 GCA_035249225.1 Candidatus Methylomirabilota bacterium
GGGCGCAGCGATCTCTGCCGCGATGCCGTGAACCTCTTCGTCTCGATCTACGGCGCCGAGGCGGGCAACCTGGCGCTCACGCTGATGGCCCGGGGCGGCGTCTGGATCGGCGGGGGGATGGCGCCGAACATTCTGCCCCACATCAGGAAGCCGATCTTCATGGACGCTTTCCTGGCCAAGGGGCGGATGCAGTCGCTGCTCGAGACGATGTCCGTCCGGCTCATCCTGAATGACGACGTCGGACTCCTGGGGGCGGCCCGCCACGCGGTCATGTGAAGTCCGACGTACAGGTTCAGGGATCCGGCGAGTCCTGAAGAGCCTCGAGAACTCGCCCGATCGGCGGCTCCGGATTCGTGTCCACCCGCACCACACCCGGCTCGCCTTCGGGCGCTTCATAGCGCGCCCGGTGCTCCGGAAGCAACTCGAGGTGCCCGTCCGAGATGTCGCCGGAGTCGGCAGCACGGCGGGCAAGGCGTTCGGCGGTGGCGCCGTCCGGCGTCTCGCACCAGAGCGTGGCGTGCGCCACGCCCAGGCGGTGGGCCACGCGCCGGGCTTCCGCGCGCTCGGCCACTTTCGAGAAGCTTCCGTCGACGATGACCGTCCACCCGGCACCGACGACCTCAGCGGCGAGCTCGAGGGCCTTGGTATACGTGCGGTTGCTGATGTCGGATGTGTACAGCCCCTCCCCGAATCCGGCGGTAGCTCGTTCGTGGATACCGATCCCTCCCAGACGCTTCCGGACGGCATCTGTGCGGATCACGATGGCGCCGAGCCGCGCGGCGACTGCCCGCGCGACGGTGCTCTTTCCGGATCCCATGACCCCGGAGGTGATCAGCAAGCGGGCGGGGCTACGCGGCGCGGCGAAGCGCCCAGCGAGCGCGAAAAGGGCGCGCGCGGCCGGGACGAGCTCGGGCCGCTCGGACAGCTGGAAGGCGAGCACCTTGGCGCGCACGAGCGCGCGGTAAGCTCGGTAGAAATCGAGCAGCGGCACGACGCCGTAGTCGCCGGTCTCCTCTATGTACGCGTTGATGAACTCGATGGCCAGCTCCGAGGCTCCCAGCCGCTGCAAGTCCATCG
>DATFGS010000406.1:0-2813 GCA_035249225.1 Candidatus Methylomirabilota bacterium
TCGGTATCCACGCGGTCGAGCTTGACGTCGCGGAGCCCCTCCGCGCACTGCCGCCAGCGCTGGTTCGCCAGCTCCTGCTCCGCGGTGTCCCGGAAGTACCCGCAGCCCGTCCCGGCTACCGCCAGTGCAAGCAGAGCGGCAGCCGGCCCCAGCCGCGCGCCGCCGGTCAACGCCTCAGCAGATCCCGAATTTCGCCCAGCAGGCGCACCTCGGGGCTCGGCTCCGGAGCCGCCGCGGGCGGTGCCGCTTCTTCCTGGCGGCGCAGCCGATTGAGCATCTTCACGATGAAGAACAGCGCCGCCGAGACGATGAGGAACGAGATGATCGCGTTGATGAAGAGGCCGAGGGCGAGGACCACCGCGCCCCCGTCCCGCGCCGCCTTCACGGAGGCGTAGGCGGCGCCGCTCGGGTTGCGCAGGACCATGTAGAGGTTGCTGAAGTCGGGGCTGCCGATGATCCCCGAGATGATCGGCATCAGCACGTCGTTGACGAGCGAGGTGACCACGGTCCCGAAGGCCGCGCCGATGATGATGCCGACGGCCATGTCCATCATGTTGCCCTTGATCGCGAACTCCTTGAACTCCTTCAGCATGCCCGCCTCCCCCTCGTTGAGACTCAGTTTCCCACGTGGACCGGGGCGCCCAGCTCCCGCAGCATCGCGATCGCGGACAGGTACGAGAGCCGGCCGGTCCGCGGGTTCTCCGACGGCACGTTCTCGACCTCGATGCGCAGGGTCCCGAACTCCCCTTCGACCGTGATCCGGTGCTGGTTGCGCGCCTGGCCCGGCACCGCGTAGAGCTTGATGCGGGTCCGCTCGGGCCCGATGCCGGCCAGGGACAGGGCGGCCACCACGTTGACGTTGGCCGGGAAGGCCCGGACCGCCTCGCTCGCCGGTCCCTCGAAGATGAGGGTCTCGGTCCTGATGGCGTCGAGATCGATCCGGTGCTGCTCGATGTAGGGCGCGCCGGCCAGCCCGCGCGGCGGCTTCCGGGTCTCCATGGTGACCGCGGTGATCGCGCCTTCCCGCGCGCCCTTGACCCCGTCGAGCCCCGCGATGGCGCCGGACGGCACCAGGATGCGGCAGCCGTGCTTCTCGGCCAGGCGCGCCCATTCGTCCAGCACGCCCACCAGGGCGCCGACCGAGAGCACCATGAGGTGCTTGCCCGCCGCGAGGACCGCGGGACCGAACTCGCGCAGCGCGGCCTGGGTGGCCGCCTCCACGATCAGGTCAGCGCGCTCGATCAGTTCCGGCAGCGGCAGTGCGGGATAGGCCCCCGCGGTCGCCGCGTCCCGGACGCTCACGCCCACCAGCGCGGTCCCGGGAATGCCGCGGGTCAGCGCTTCCGCCACGCGGTGACCGATGACACCCATCCCAACGATCCCGACCTTGAGCATGATGCGGCGTCCTTTCCCTCGAAGAGTGCGGCGATGATAGCAGCCGCGCCCCGACGGCCACAAGGGACGTGCTAGAATCAGCGGCGGATGCGTTCTTCGCCCCGGCTCCAGGAGCCGCTCGACCGGCTCTACCGCGAGTTCGACTGGGCCGCCCGCGCCGACCTGGACGCCATCCGTTTCCCGATCCGCTACGCCGATCCGGCCGACCGCGAGGTGGTCGCGCTGCTGGCCACCTGCATGGCCTACGGCCGGGTCGATCTCTTCGGCCCCTGGGTCGACTGGGCCCTCGCCCGCATGGGGGATTCGCCCGCGCGCTTCATCCTCGGGTTCGATCCGGCCAAGCACGGCGCGCGCTTCGAGGGCTTCCGCTACCGCTTCAATCGCCCGCGCGATCTCGGCGCCTTCTGCCTCGCGACCCAGCGCGTCCTGATCCGTCACGGCTCCCTCGGCGCCTGCTTCGCCGCCGGCTTCTCCCCCGAGGATCCGCACGTGGGCCCGGCGCTGGAGCGCTTCGTCGACCAGTTCCTCGGCCAGGACCTCCGGGCGGTGTTCCCGCGCAACCGGCTCTCCTACGGGTTCCGGCACTGGTTCCCGCGGCCCTCCACCGGCGGGCCGTGCAAGCGCCTGCATCTCTTCCTGCGCTGGATGGTGCGCCGCGAGCCGCCCGACTTCGGCCTCTGGCGCACCGTTCCTCCGGCCGCCCTGCTGATCCCGGTGGACACGCACATCGAGAACATGGCGCGATCGCTCGGGCTCACGCGCCGCCGCAGCCGCAACTGGAAGATGGCCGAGGAGATCACCGCGGGCCTCCGGCGGCTCGATCCGGCCGATCCGGTGAAGTACGACTTCTCGCTCTGCCACACCCGGATGTCGGGGCAGTGCCTCGACCGGCGCGTGGACGCGGTGTGCGCGCCGTGCCGGCTCCGGCTGGTCTGCCGCCACTGGCGCGGCCGCCTCGGAGCGCGCGCATGAGCGCGGCGTGGCCGTGGCTCGTCGTCGTGATCCTCGCGGTGCTGGTCGGGCTCACCGCGCTCGCCCTCTGGCGGGCGGTGGCGCGGCTCGGGGCGCTCGAGACGGCCCGGCAGCAGCCGGACCAGGCGCTGCTGCTCCTGCAGCGTGACATCCAGACCGCGCGCACGGAGGCCCACCAGGCCCGGACCGAGACGCTCGCCACCGTGAAGGAGGAGCTGCACCAGTTCGCGAGCCGGATGACGGCGGAGATGGGGCAGGTGGGGAGCGGCGTGCAGCAGCAGCTGCAGCACGTCGGCCAGGTGGTGGGCGCGGTGCAGGGCAGCCTCGGCAAGCTCGGCGAGGTGACCCAGCGCGTGTTCGACGTGGGGCGCGACATCGCGGGCCTCGAGCAGCTGCTCAAGTCGCCCAAGATCCGGGGCGGGGTCGGCGAGACCCTGCTGGAGAAC
>DATFGS010000407.1:0-2734 GCA_035249225.1 Candidatus Methylomirabilota bacterium
CACGAAGCCGCCGTGCCAGTAGCTCACGTAGAGCCGGTTGCCCGCGCGGATCGGATGGTGGCAGCGATGATGCCGCCCCGACCAGCCCGGCGTCTCCCCGCCCCCGGTCCACTGCCCCGGCATCCACCAGCGTCCGACTTCCCGGGGCTTGGCCGGATCCTGGAGGTCCAGGATCATCACGATGTTGCCGACGTAGCCGTCCATCTCGGGGGAGATGTAGGCGTAGCGCCCGTCGAAGGTGAACCGGTGCACGCCCGCGCCGCCGCACTTCCAGAACGTGATCTCGCGCGGCTTGCTCGGGGTGGAGACGTCGTAGATCACGAGGCCGCCCCCGACGCCGGCCGGGGGCTGATGCGCGGGCTGGGCCTCGCGGTTCACCAGCATGAGCCCGTTGGCCGCGCGCACCTTGTGCGAGTGGGTCTGGGGCGGCACCTCGACGGTGGCCAGCGTCCGGGGCCGGGCGGGATCGCTCACGTCCACGATGCTGGTGCCGTGCGGGGCCTTCATGTGGGCGACGTAGGCGATGGTGCCGTCGACGGAGACCTGGCCGCCGCCCGGGCAGTCGAGCCAGGCGACCTGCCTGAGGCCCTGCACGCTCGGCGCGATCGCGGTGGCCATGTCGGCCGGAGCCTAGCAGACAGCGGGCCCGTCGCCAAGCCCGGGCCATTTGACAGCCGGGAGCGCGCCGTGACACATTCTCCGCAACTCGCAAAGGAGCGTCGCCATGGCCCTCTCCGTCGACCGGTCCGTGCGTCCCGAGACCAGCACTGCCTATGCGCGGCTCGAGGAGAAGATCCTGGAGCGGGACCAGAAGGGGGCCAGCGACATCCTCTACGACCTCGTCCGGGCGCGCGTGCCGATGCCCGAGCTGATCGGTCAGATCGTGCGCATCCACGCACCCTACACCCACGTGCCGTACCACCAGCGGCTCGACGACGGGATCGTGCGCTTCGTCAACAACGACCACTGCCTGCTCAGCTCGCGCGCCACGCTGGACCTGGTCCCCCGGATGCCGCCCGAGCTGGCCTATCTACCGGTGGCGCAGACGATCTGGTACTTGCCGACCGGCCTCGATCCGTGGAACCAGCTCCTCGGCAAGATGCCCGGGCACTACGTGCGGCTCTACGAGCTCCGGTTCGAGGGCAAGCCGCCACTGCCCGAGGTGCACTGGCCGGACCAGCAGCCGCTGGTCATCGAGGGCACGTGGCCGGAGAAGCTGAACGCGTGGCTCACGCTCGTCCAGCGCGGCGAGGTGATCAACGCCTACCGCGTCTTCCTGGGCCTGTGGGAAGAGGCGGTGGCCGATCCGGACCGGCGCACCTCGCTCCTGGCGCAGCTCGTCTTCGCCGGCCTCATCGACGTCCAGGACCGCGTCTTCCACAATCGCTCGTACACCACCGGCCACAAGTCCTATCGCGCCCGGGCCACCGTCGCGCTCGCGCGGATGGTCGGCTGGGAGAACGCGCACTCGGTCCTCTACGCGGGCGTGCCCGACATCGCGGTCGGCCCCCGCTGGTACTCGAGCTACGAGATGGGCTGCCTGATCGCGCAGAGCCTTCTCGACAACCGCGACCGCGAGTTGCTCGACAACGACGGCGCATTGAGCCCGGTGGAATCCATGGCTCTCCAAGATTCGCTGCTGAGCGGGCAGGAGCCCGGCTACATCGACTTGATCGTGGGCCTCCTGAAAACGGGGAAGGGGATCCGCCAGATCATCGACACGATCCAGCTCGCCTCCGCCCAGCTCATCATCGAGACCGGCGACGTCAACGCTTACTCGATGCCGCAGCACAGCTTCGAGTACTGCAACACGGTGCGCTGGTTCTTCGACACGTTCCAGCACCCGCACCGGCTCAAGATCCTGTTCGTGGCCGCCTCGTTCGTGAACCGGTCCGCTCACAACCAGCGGCACTTCTTCGGCGATCATCCGGTGAAGGTGGAGCCGCCCAAAGGCTCGGACGCGCTCACCGCCGCGCAATTGTTGAGCCGGCTGGGCGACGCGCTCGACGGCCTACGGCCCTTCGAGGCCATGGACTGGGTCGCCGCCTACCTGCGCGGGCAACACGATCGCACGCCGCTGCTCCAGACCCTCGCGGTCGGCGCCGCGAAGGCGGGGAACGACCCGCACAACCAGGAGCTTGGCACCTGCCTGCTGGACGACTACGGCCACTCGACCGCCGCGGACCGCGATCGCCTGCTGCTCGCCTCGGCCAAGCACACCGCGGGACACCGCAAGTACGGGTCTCACCTCGACGCGTGGCGCCGCTACGCGGATGCCTTCGGCCTCGCCCGGTCCTGAGCGCGCCTGAGCCTCCGGGGCCCCGGGCCACACGGGAGGGCTCCCATGAGGAAGCTCGGAGCGAAGTCGTTCAAGAGCATCCCGGGCAAGTACTACAACACCCCGAAGGAGCTCTGGGGCTTTCGCAGCGACCGGGGTGACGGGTCCTCGCGGGCGATCGCGCGGACGTTTCTCGAAGCCAACCAGGACACCCTCGGCATCGCGGAGGCGCTCGACCGGCTCGACGTGCGGCGCGTGATCCACGGGCGGGGCGCCGACCACGTCATCCTCCAGCAGCTCTGGCGCCGCCGCCGCATCCACCGCGCCTACGTCACCGTCCACATCGGCCGCGACCGGCGCGTCTACCTGGTGAAGAGCCGGGCGGTGCCGGAGGACGTGCTCCGCCGCGCCGAGCCCGCGCGCCTCGGGAGCGCGCGGGCGGTGCGCGCGGCGCTG
>DATFGS010000408.1:0-3298 GCA_035249225.1 Candidatus Methylomirabilota bacterium
CCATCCGGGCGCCGCGCGTGAGGCCGCTAGGGGCGGACATGGAGCGGACGGGAGACCGGGGGGCCGACATGAGTGCCCATGCTAGCAGCGGGCTCCGGCCGTGAAAAGGACATCCTGCCCGTCGCCCGCCGCGGCCAGGACGTCGCCGATGAGCGAGAGCGAGCCGGCCACGCACACGATCCCGCGCGGATCGGCGGCGGTGGCCACGGCGAGCGCGTCCTGCGGCGACCGCGCGACGTCCACGCGCAGGCCGGGCGGCAGCAGGGCCCGCAGCGCGTCCGGCGGAGCGGCCCGCGGGTTGGCGGCGGCGGTCAGGACGACCCGGGCCGCCAGCGGCCGGAGGGCGGCCAGGATGCCGCCCGCGTCCTTGTCGGCCAGCACGCCGATCACGAAGGTGACGGGCCGCCCCGGGAAGTACGCGCGCAGCGACGCGGCGAGGGCCCGGGCCCCGGCCGGGTTGTGGGCCCCGTCGAGGACGACGAGCGGATCGCGCCGGAAGATCTGGAAGCGGCCGGGCCAGCGGGCACCCGCCAGGCCGGCGCGGATCGCGCCCTCGTCCGCCCCCAGCTCCCGTGCCGCCGCCGCGGCGAGGAGGGCGTTGCCCGGCTGGTAGACCCCCAGCAGCCCGCAGGCCACGTCGGAGATGCGCCAGCCCGGCCCCTCCAGATCGAGCCGCTGAGCCTCGAGGGTGAACCCGAGCGGGGTGACCCGCAGGTCGCGCCCCTCGAGCGAGAGCGGCACCCCGGCCTCCGCGGCGCGGCGGATGATGACCGCCTCCGCCTCGGGATCCTGTCGCGCCGAGAAGGCCACGCCGCCGCGAATGATCGCGGCCTTCTCGGCGGCGATCAGCGTCAGGGTGTCGCCCAGCTCGTGCTGGTGATCGTAGTCGATGGGCCCGAGGACGACCACCCGCGGCTTGCCCACCGTGGTGGCGTCGAGCCGGCCGCCCAGGCCCACCTCGAGGACCGCCACGTCCACCCGCTCGCGGCAGAAGTGGTCGAGCGCGAGCGCGGTGCCCGCCTCGAAGACGGTGAGGTCGAGCCGGGTGATGAGCGTGCCGAGCGCGTCCACGCCGTCCACGAAATCGGACTCGGAGATCGGCCGGCCGTCCACCCGGATGCGCTCGCGGTAGTGGGCGAGGTGCGGCGAGGTGTAGAGGCCGACGTGGCGGCCCGCGGCCTGGAGGATGGCCGCGAGCATCGCGGAGATGGAGCCCTTGCCGTTGGTGCCGCCCACCTGGGCGATCGTGAAGGTCTGCTCGGGCCGCCCGATCGCGTCGAGCATCGCCTCGATGCGCTCGAGGCCGGGGCGCATGCCCGCCCGCTCCCCGCCGCGCAGCGCGAGGATACGGGCTACGGCTTCCGCATAGGTCATGGGGCGGCCGCGGGGGCGCGACCGCTGAAGAAGGCGAGGATGCGTCGGAGGGTGACCCGCAGCTCCTTGCGCTCCACGACCAGGTCGAGCTGGCCGTGCTCGAGCAGAAACTCCGAGCGCTGGAAGCCGTCGGGCAGCGGCTGGCGGATCGTCTCCGCGATCACGCGCGGCCCCGCGAAGCCGATGAGCGCGCGCGGCTCGGCGAGGATGAGATCGCCGAGCATCGCGAAGCTGGCGGTGACCCCGCCGGTGGTCGGATCGGTGAGGAGCGAGATGTAGGGAATGCGCTCGGCGTCGAGGCGCTGCAGCGCGGCCGACGTCTTGGCCATCTGCATGAGCGAAAGGATGCCCTCCTGCATGCGCGCGCCGCCCGAGGCGGAGATGATGAGGAGCGGGATGCGCTTCTGCAGGGCGAGCTCGATGGTGCGGGTGAGCTTCTCGCCCACCACCGACGCCATGCTGCCGCCCAGGAAGGCGAACTCGAAGACCGCGATCGCCACCGGGTAGCCGCCGATGCGCGCGGTGCCGGTGACCACCGCCTCGCCCGCGTCGGTCTTGCCGCGCGCCGCCTTCAGCCGGTCGGTGTACTTCTTGGTGTCCTTGAAGTTGAGCGGGTCCTTCGAGCGCAGCCCGGCCTCGCGCTCCTCGAACGAGCCGTCGTCGGCCACCAGCGCGATGCGCTCGCGCGCGGAGATGCGGAACGGGTAGCCGCACTTGGGGCAGACGCGGCCCGCGCGCTCCACCTCGGGCCGGTAGACGATCTCCTTGCAGGAGTCGCACTTGACCCACAGGCCCTCCGCGATGACGACCTTCTTCGGCCGCTCGTCCCCGTCGCCGTCCTTCTTCTTCCAGAACCAGGCGGCCATCTAGTCGCCCACGCGGAAGGTTGCCCCGACCCGCATCACGGCGCCCTCCGCAGCGGCGCCTTGAGCGACGCGATGAACTCCCCGACGCGCGGGAGCAGCTCGGCGGAGGTGCCGTACTGCTCGACCAGACGCACGATCGCCGAGCCCACGATGACGCCGTCGGCGGCGCGGCCGACCTCGGCCGCCTGCGCCGGGGTGCTGATGCCGAAGCCCACGCAGATCGGCTTGGTCGTGATGTTGCGCAGGGCGCGGAGCTGCGCGGCGAGCTCGGGCGCGAGCTCGCTCCGCTCGCCGGTGACCCCGGTGAGCGAGACCATGTAGATGAAGCCCTGGCTCGCGCGGGCGATCTTGCGCATCCGCTCCGGGGTCGAGGTGGGCGCCACCAGGTGCACCACGTCGAGCCCGGCCGGGTCGGCCTCCGCGCGCAGCGGGGCCGCCTCCTCGGGCGGCACGTCGGGAACGATCACCCCGTCGATGCCCGACTCCACCGCGGTCCGGCAGAAGGCCTTGAGCCCGAACGCGAGGATCGGGTTGTAGTAGGTCAGGAACACGAGCGGCACCGAGACCTCGCCCCGCATCTCGCGCGCCAGCTCGAGCACGCGCGGCAGCGTCATCCCCGCCGCGAGGGCGCGCTGGCTCGCCCGCTGGATCACCGGCCCGTCCGCGAGCGGATCCGAGAACGGGATGCCCAGCTCGATGACGTCGGCGCCGCGCCGGGCCGCCTCCCCCACCAGGCGCCGGGTCGTCGCGAGCGAGGGATCGCCCGCGGTGAAGTAGGCCACCAGCGCCCGCTCGCCCCGCGCGCGGAGCGCCGCGAAGGTGGCGGTGAGCCGCGAGGGCGGCCGTATGGTCCCGGCGGCCCGCTTCACGGGAGGCCTCCGTGCCCGTTGGACGCGCCCCCGTCGAGGGCCTGGGCCACCGTGTGCACGTCCTTGTCGCCCCGCCCGGAGAGCCCGATCAGCACGCTCTGGGTCTTCTTCATGCGCGCGGCCACCCGCATCGCGTGCGCCACCGCGTGCGAGGACTCGAGCGCGGGCATGATGCCCTCGAGCCTCGTG
>DATFGS010000409.1:0-2990 GCA_035249225.1 Candidatus Methylomirabilota bacterium
CCCGGAATGACCTCGACCCCCCACGTGTCGTTGCCGACCGCGACGATCTTCTGCGAGATGAGCCACGCCGCCGCGTCCTTGCCGATCCCCGGCTCGCCCGAGTTGTAGACGGCGTTCTGGGCCGGGAACTGCTCGAAGAGATCGCCCCATCCGGTGTGGATGATCACGATGTCTCCCTCGCGCAGCGTGACGTTGTACATCTTCAGCCCGGCCTGGATGTCGGCCGCGGTGATGACGGTGCCCTTCTCGAGGCACGGCTTCTTGCAGGCACTGTTGCCCTTGAACTTGTTGGCCTGCTGGTACACCTTGACCATGTCCACGATCACGCCCCGGGTCGCGAAGGGCTTCAGGTGCTCGAGGCCGAGCTTGGTCATGTTGTTCTGCGTGATGAACTTGCCCATCGGCGTCTGGTTGAAGTAGCAATCCTTCCGCCCGATGTGGCCCATGCCGTCCAGGTGCGTGCCCACGTGGCTCTGGCTGAGCCACGTGTCTTCCATGTAGGTCAGCTGGTTCTCGCCGAGCGCGCCGCCGGGCGCGAGCGTGGTGGCGGTCAGGATCGTCTTGGTGAACCGGCTGCCGAAGAGCGGAATGCCGTCGGTCAGCGGGTAGGACATCGCGATGACCTTGCCGTCCTGGATCTCGGCGGCGGCGGCCTTCGTCACCGCCGGGGTGATTCGGTTCGTGGCGCCCGTCTGGTCGTTCGGGCCCCACGGCGAAGGCGGCATGAGAGCCTTGCAATCGGTCTGGGCGAACGCCGAGGAACCGAGGGCAAGGACCATCAGGGCCGCGCCCACCGCTACGATCGCTCTTGGCTTCATGGCCGACACTCCTTCTCGTCAGTGAGAGGGCACGCCGCGCGTCACCGGGACAACGCGGACGCATCCTAGAGCAGGGTGCGGACCAAGGTCAAGCGCCCGCCTTGCCGCGCGGCGTTACCGCTCCCCTTGACCGACGGCCGCTCTTCCTCCACTATCGCTCGGCCGATGCACCGTCTTGGTCGGGCTGCGCTCCTGCTGCTCGTCGCTCTTGCCCTCACCGGCGCGGGCATCCCGCCCGCTCTCGACGAGGACCGGAGCGTTCCCGGCTTCTGCAGCCCCGACTGCCCGCTCCAGCAGGACGCCCAGTCCGTCGCGGTGGCGCCCATGCCGGCACGCCACACCCGCCCGGCGGACCCCGCGCGCGAGCGGCACGACGCGGCGCCGACCTTCAGCGCCCCCGCAGTCCCGGCATCGCCCGATAGCCCCCGCGCCCCGCCCCACGCCTGACCGCGCCCGCCGATCCTGAACCCGCGGTCCCCCGGGACCGCTCCGGCCCCTCACGCTCCGTCCTCGGAGGGCTTCCATGCGCATGCGCACGCCTCGCTTGTGGCCGCTCCCGCTCCTCTTGCTGTCCGTCGGTCTATCCCTGCCGGGTCCCGCCCAGGCGCAGGACGTCGACGCGGTCCGCCAGGAGCTCGGCGCGGTCCGCCGCCAGCTCGACTCGATCCGCGAGCAGTACGAGAAGCGCCTGCGGGAGCTGACCGACCGGCTCGAGCAGCTCGAGACGCAGCGACGCGCGGCGACGCCGGTCCCGAGCCCGGGCCCGGCCACCGCCGCTCCGGCTTCCGCCCAGCCCGTCCCGCTCACGACCGCGGCGGCCGCCCAGCCGGCGAGCGAGCCATCGCTCCGCGAGATGCTCGCCCCCCGCCAGCCGTTCGCCCTGGCCCAGCCCGGGCGCACGCTTCTCTTCGACATCGGGGTCAGCGGAGACTTCGTGGCCGATTTCACCTCCCGTTCGCGGGAGCGACGACGGGACGGCACCTTCGCCGGCCGCGAGAACCGCCTCTTCCCCCGCGAGATCGAGCTGGGCCTCTTCGGGCGCGTGGACCCGTACGCCAGCGCGGTGGTCCGGCTCTCCGCGGGCGAGGAGGCCGCGGGTCGCGAGCCATCCGATCGGAGCGTCAAGGTCTCGGTGGACGAGGCCAATCTGACCCTCCTGGCGCTCCCGCTCGGCACCACCGCCCGGCTTGGCGTCATGCGGCCCCGCTTCGGCACGCTGAACGTGGTGCACCAGGACGATCTGCCGCAGATCGACCGGCCGAACGTGCTGAGCCGGTTCTTCGGCGAGGAGCAGCTCGACGGCGAGAAGGGCCTGGAGGCCTTCTGGGTCCTGCCGCTGCCGGTCTACAACGAGGTCTCCATCGGCGCCTTCGACGGCGACAACGAGGTGGCGTTCGGCCGCGGCACCCTGCGGGATCCCCTCGTCATGGGCCGCTGGCGGACCTTCTTCGAGCTGGAAGAGCACGGCGGCCTGCAGATCGACCTCTCCGCCGCGAGCGGCATCGCGGCCGACGCGCACCGCAACACGGTCCTCGGCCTCGGCGCCAAGTACAAGTGGGCCGCGCCGGGCTCGGGCTTCCCGCTCTTCACCGTCGCGGGGGAAGCGCTCTACGCCATGCGCACCACCACGGAGCGCGACGACACCGCGCCGCCCCGGGAGCGGCGCTTCGAGCGATGGGGCGGTTACCTCTACGGGCAGTGGGACTTCACTCGCCGCTGGGCGCTCGGCCTGCGCGGCGACTGGACCGAGCTCGCGGTGGAGCGCGGGCGCGAGTGGGCGGTCTCGCCGTACCTGCAGTTCAAGCCGTCGGAGTTCCTCCGCTTCCGGGTCCAGTACAAGCATACGGAGGGAACCGGCGCGGTGGAGCGGATCGCGAACGAGATCTTCCTCCAGGGCACGTTCATCCTGGGCGCGCACCCGACGGAGCGCTTCTGATGCGCCCGCCCCGTCACGTGCCGGCCCTTCTCGGATCCGCGGTCGCCCTGGCCGCCGCGGTGCTCCTCGCGCTCCCGGCGCCCGACCCGGGCGCCGAGCCTCCGCTGCGTGTGCTCGCCACGCTGCCCGATCTCTGGACCATCACCCGCGCCATCGTGCGCGACCTGGGTCGGGTGGAGGTGGCCACGCGGCCCGGGCAGAATCCGCACGATCTCGAGATCCGCCCGAGCCAGATC
>DATFGS010000410.1:0-9169 GCA_035249225.1 Candidatus Methylomirabilota bacterium
CTCAGCGGGGCGGCAGGGGCGACGGCTGGCGCGGGCCCGGCGCGGGCACGAGGCGGCGAGGGACGCGCGGCGCGGCCTGGTAGGCCCCGACCGTCACCGCCACCTGCTGCTCCTTGCCCTCGCGCATGAGCGAGATCCTGACGCTCTGGCCCACCGGCGTGCTCGAGATGATCCGCTGCAGATCGCGCGGCCCTTCGACTGCGGTTCCGTCCACGGAGACCACGACGTCGTTGGCGCGGATCCCGCCCTGGTCGGCCGGCTGGCCCGCCACCACCTGACGGATCAGCACGCCCTTGGCCTCCTTGAGCCCGAACTTGGCGGCTTCCTCGTCCGGCACCTCGGCGATGCTGACGCCGAGCCAGCCCCACTCGACCTTGCCCTTCTCGGCGAGCTGAGGCAGGAGCGCCTTCACCAGGTTCACCGGGATCGCGAAGCCGATGGTGCCATTGACCGCGGCCATGCTGTTGACGCCCACCACCTCACCCGCCATGTTCACGAGCGGGCCGCCCGAGTTGCCCGGGTTGACGGCCGCGTCCGTCTGGATGAACTCGAACCCCGGCGCGGCCACCTGGATCGGGGCGCCCTTGCGGCTCACGATCCCGAACGACACCGTCTGCTCGAGGCCGAAGGGATGCCCCAGCGCCAGCACGAACTCGCCGACGCGGGTGCGGTTGGAATCGCCGAGCGCAGCCACCGGCAGCCCCTTGGTGTCGATCTTGACCAGCGCCAGGTCCACCCGCTCGTCCAGGCCGACCACCCGGCCCTCGAACCGCCGGCCGTCGATCAGGCGGACCTGGATGCGGTCGGCGTCGCCCACCACGTGCGCGTTCGTCACCAGGTAGCCGTCCTCCCGGATGATGAAGCCCGAGCCCTGGCTCCGCCGCTCGTCCGGCGCATTGGGCTGCTGCTCCTGCCCTTCGGCCTGCGGCTCCGCCGCCCGGCGCACCCGGATCTGCACCAGCGGCGGCTTCAGGCGCTCGGCCAGGTCGTGCATGAAGTCGTTCAGGCGGACGATGTCCGGCGGCGCCGCGGCCCCCTGGCTCTCCTTCCACAGCGGCTCCGCGGGCCGGGCCTGGGCGGCGGCCACGGCCGGCACCACGAGAGAGAACGCGAGCGCGAGGGAGAGGGCTGAACGACGCATCTGCAAGCCTCCTGGAGTGTGTGGTGCTCGGGGACCGGACTCGATTATACCGCCATCTCAAATTCGCGCCTTCGTCTACCGCCGCACCTCGCGGAGGACGTGCCCGAGCTCCGGGAGGATCAGCTTCTCGAGCGCGAGCCGGCAGGCATTGGGCGAGCCGGGCAGCGAGAACAGCGCCCGGCCCTGCACGACCCCGCCCTGGGCGCGCGAGAGCATGGCGGCGGCGCCGATCTCCTCGTAGGAGAGCATGCGGAAGAGCTCCCCGAAGCCGGTGAGCCGCTTGTCGAGCAGGGCTTCGACCGCCTCGAAGGTGGAATCGCGCGAGGTGACGCCGGTCCCGCCGGTGAGGAGGAAGGCCTCGACGGCCGGGTCGGCGCAGCCGCTGCGGATCACCGCGGTGACCTGCGTCGGCTCGTCGCGAACGATGGCGTGGCCGACCACGGTGTGGCCGGCCTGGGTGAGCCGCTCGCGGATGAGGGCGCCGCTCGTGTCCGTCTCCGGCGTCTTCGAGTCCGAGATCGTGAGCACGAAGCAGCCGATCGCGCGCGGCGCGTTCGCCTTGTGCTCGGCCGGCACCGCGTCGGGCCGGCTCACTCGGCGTCCTCCACGAACACCGCGCCGTCCTCGACGGTGGCGGTGTAGCGCGGCACGCTCTCGCCCGGCACCGTCATGCAGGCGCCGGTGCGCATGTCGAACTCCCAGCCGTGGAGCGGGCAGATCACGATGTCGCCCTCGACCCAGCCTTCGCAGAGGCTGCCGCCCTGGTGCGGGCAGTCGTCGCCGATGGCCAGGACCTCCTCGCCGCGCCGATAGATGCCCACGTTCTGCCCGTTCACACTGACGAGCACGCCCTTCTTGGGCGGCAGCTCGGACAGCGCGAGGACCTTCACGCGGGCCACCGCTACTTGCCCCGGTAGGCCTGGTCGAGGAGCTCCACGATGTGGAGCACCTGGATCGGCGAGCCCTTCGCGCGCAGCCCCTGCACGATCTGGATGATGCAGCCGGGGTTCGCGGTCACCACCGCGTCGGCGCCGGTGGCGCGCACGTGCGCGATCTTCCGCTCCTGCAGCCGCGTGGCCATCTCCGGCTGGGTCAGGTTGTAGGTCCCGGCGGAGCCGCAGCACCAGTCGGCCTCCTTCAGCTCCACGACCCGCAGGCCCGGGATCTGCGCCAGCAACGCCCGCGGCTGCGAGCGGATCTTCTGCCCGTGCGCCACGTGACACGGATCGTGGTAGGTGACGGTCCGCTTCACGTCGCGCAGCGGTCCCCGCAGCGGCTCCGCGGCCAGAAACTCCGAGACGTCGCGCACGCCCGCCGCGAAGCGCTCGGCGCGCCCGCGCCAGGCCGGATCGCCCGCGAGCAGCGTGCCGTAGGCCTTCATGTGGGCGCCGCAGCCGGACGTGTTCACGACGACGTGCTCCACCCCGGCCGCCTCGAAGGTCTCGATCGTGCGCCGGGCCAGGGCGAGCGCGGTGTCGTGCTCTCCCGCGTGGGCGTGGAGCGCGCCGCAGCAGGCCTGCGTCCGCGGCGCGATCACCTCGGCCCCGTTCCGGGCGAGGACCCGCGCCGTCGCCTGGTTCTGCGGGCCGAAGGCCACCTGCTGGATGCACCCGGTGAGCAGCCCCACCCGCACGCGGCGGACGCCGGTGGCGGGCGTCACCTCGGCCAGCGGCGCGCGGTCGGCCCGGGACGGCAGGTCCGGCAGGAGCGGCTCCCAGTGACGGAGCGGCTCGGGCAGGACCCGGAGCAGTCCGGTGGCGCGAACCAGCCGCCGGAGGCCGCTCGCCTGGTAGAAGCGGAGCCCGGCGGCGGCCAGCCGCAGGAGCGCCGGGTTGGGCAGCAGGAGCGAGAAGTTGACCCAGCGGAACGCGCGACGCAGCACGCCGCCCGGCCGCTGCCGCTCGATCTCGGCGCGCGCGGCCTCGATGAGCTGGCCGTACGGGACGCCGGAGGGGCAGACCGTCTCGCAGGCGCGGCAGCCCAGGCAGAGGTCGAGGTGGGCGACGGTGGAGTCGGTCAGGTTGATGCGCCCCTCGGCCAGCGACTTGATCAGCAAGATGCGGCCGCGCGGCGAGTCCATCTCCGTCCCGAGCTCGGAAAAGGTCGGGCAGTAGGCGAGGCAGAGCCCGCAGTGCACGCAGCGGTCGACCCCGGCGACGTCGAGCCCGTGAAGGGTGAGCGGCGGCGAGGGCTTCGTCTCGGTGGCCGGCGAATGCGCCATCGGCTCAGATATCTCCCACGAAGCGGCCCGGGTTCAGGATGCCGCGCGGATCGAGGCGCTCCTTGATGCCCTTCATCAGGCGCAGCGTCGGGCCCGCCGCGTCCCACACCGCCACCCGCTCCTTCACCGCGAGCGGGGCCCACTCGATCATCGCGTGCCCGTCCACCCGGTTGACGAGGGCGCGCCACTCGGTGAGCGTGGACACCACCGCGTTCGGATTGGTGCCGCCCGCCAGCACCGCGGTGACGATGCCGACCCCGGCGTGCGCGGTGAGCGCGCCCACGAGGCCGTTGCGCTGGGCGGCCGCCGCGCCCGCTTCCATCAGCTCGGCGATCTGGGTCGGCAGCACCGCCCACTTCATCACCGCCGCGACCCGGTCGTGGCCCGGACGGCCGAGGCCCGCGAGCGCGCGCCAGGTGTCGTCGCGCGCCGCGCCGTCGAGCACGGCGGTCTCGCCGAGCCCGATCGGCCCGAGCAGGCGCGCCAGCTCGGCCACCTCCCAGTCCACCTGCGGGGCGATCCCGTCGAGGCCGATCAGGAGGGCGGCGCCGCCGCCCAGCCCGAGGCGCCGCATCGCCTCACCGTCGGCCAGCTCGAGCGCCGAGGGAATCAGATCGGAGGCGAGCACCGCGCGCGCGGCCGCGCCGGCGGCCCGCAGCCGATCGAAGCGCGCGACTACCAGCCGGTCCACGTCCACGCGCGGCCTCAGCTTCAGCGTCGCCTCCACCAGCACGCCGAGCGTGCCGAAGGAGCCGATGTAGAGCTTCGGGAGATCGTAGCCCGCCACGTTCTTGACCACCTTGCCGCCCCCCCGCACGAGGCTGCCGTCGGCCATCACCACGGTGAGCCCGATCACCAGATCGCGCGCGGTGCCGTAGAGATGCCGGCGCGGGCCGGAGGCGTCGGTGGCGAGCATGCCCCCCACGGTGGCCCGCTCGGACGCGCCCGCGTCGAGCGAGAGCCACTGCCCGCGCTTGCCGAGCTCGGCCTGCAGCGTCTCGAACGGCAGCCCGGCCTCGACGGTGACGGTGAGATCGCCCGGCTCGTGCTCGAGGATGCGGTTGAGCCGCTTGAGCCCCAGCACCACCCCGATGCGGTTGGGCGAGGAGCCGATCGCCATCTTGGTGCCGCCGCCCCACGGGGTGACCGGCAGGCCCGCCTCACCGGCCGTCAGCAGGACCGCGGCGACCTCCTCCTTCGTGCCCGGGAACACCGCCGCCTCGGGCGCGCGGCCCTCCACCACGTAGGGCGAGCAGTCCACGCCAGTGAGCACGTGCGGGGCGCCGACGATGCTGCGCAGCTTGTCCGGCAGGCTTGACGACACGCGGCGTTCCGGATTCCCGCGCTAGAACCGCTGAGCGAGGCCCTTCTCTTCGATGGGATGCGGGCGGTAGGCGGGACCGACCTCGACGCAGGCCTTGTTGCTGGGGAAGATCTTGCCGGGGTTGCAGAGGCCGGTCGGATTGAACGCGTCCTTCACCAGCCGCATGCAAGCGAGATCCGCCTCGGAGAAGATGAACGGCATGTAGTCCGCCTTCTCGAGCCCGATGCCGTGCTCGCCCGAGATCGAGCCGCCCACCTCGGCGCACACCTTCAGGATCTCCGCGCCCGCCGCCACCACCCGCGCCTCCTCGCCCGGATTGCGCGGATCGTAGAGGATGTTGGGGTGGAGATTGCCGTCGCCCGCGTGGAACACGTTGCCGACGCGCAGGCCGTGGGCCGCCGCGATCGCGTTCACGCGCCCCAGCACGTAGGGCAGCTTCGTGCGCGGGATCACCCCGTCCATCACCATGTAGGCGGGCGAGATGCGGCCGTAGGCGCCGAAGGCGGACTTGCGGCCCTTCCAGAGGAGCTGACGCTCGGCCTCGTCGCGCGCCGCGCGCACCTCGCGGGCCCCGCAGTCGCGACAGGCGGCCACCACCTGCTCGGCCTGCGCCTCCATGCCGGCGGCGAGGCCGTCCAGCTCGATCAGGAGCGCGGCCGCCGCGTCGCGCGGATACCCGCAGCCGAACGCGTCCTCGACCGCCTCGATGGTGAGCTGGTCGATCATCTCCATCGCGGCGGGCACGAGGCCGCGCGCGATGATGGCCGACACCGCCTCCGAGGCCTGATCCACCTGGTCGAAGACGGCCAGCACGGTCTTGACCGCCTGGGGCTTCTTCAGGATGCGGACGATGATCTTGGTCGCGATGCCGAAGGTGCCCTCGGAGCCGACGAAGAGGCCGACCAGGTCGTAGCCCTGCGCGTCGCGCGTCTTGCCGCCGAGCCACGTGAGCTCGCCGTTCGGCAGCACGACCTCGAGGCCGAGCACGTGATTGGTCGTCACGCCGTACTTCAGCGTGTGCGGGCCGCCCGAGTTGTTCGCGATGTTGCCGCCGATCGTGCACGCCTGCTGGCTGGAGGGATCGGGCGCGTAGTAGAAGCCCTGCGGTCCCACCGCCCACGAGAGGTGGAGGTTCACGAGCCCCGGCTCCACCACCGCGAGCTGGTTGTCGTAGTCCACCTCCAGCACGCGATTCATCCGCATCAGCGAGATGACGAGGCCGCCCTCCGACGGCAGGCAGCCGCCGGAGAGCCCGGTGCCGGCGCCGCGAGCCACGAAGGGGATGCTTTCCCGGTTCGCGATCTTGACCAGGGCCGCTACCTGCTCCGCGCTCCGTGGGAACACCACGAAGTCGGCCAGCGCGCGAAAGAGGGTGAGGCCGTCGGACTCGTAGACCAGGAGCTCTTCCGGATCGGACAGGACTCCCCCCGGGCCCAAGAGGGTCTCCATCTCTTGACGGAGGAGAGTCTTCCGGGCCGGGGTCAGGGGGGTCACGGGGCGATTATAGCATCCGGGTCGCGGCCGACGTGGCAAGGCATGGCGGGCCGCTTTCTACCGTGCGTCGCTCAAGTCGAGCCGCGGCTTGAGCGGGAGGCGGGTCTCGTGACAGCCGTACGCGTGCGGCGTCAACTCGATCACGGTGTGCAGCGGGATGGGCAGGTACGGGCAGCGCTCACGCGGAACGCCCTGGAAATATGCGTAGAGTGCGCGCAGCACCGCGTTGTGGGCGATCACCACCACCGGCTTACGGGTCCGCTCGAGCTCGATGATCACCGGATCGAGGCGCAGGATGATGTCCTGGTACGACTCGCCGCGAGGATAGCGGTAGGTGAACTTGTCGCGCTTGCGCGCCGCGTACTCCTCGGGGAGGTGCTCCTGGATCTGCCCGTAGCTCATGCCGTCGCAGACGCCCGCGTCGATCTCGTCGAGCGCGCGCCACGCCCAGACCGAGCGGCCGAGCGGGGCCGCGGTCTGTATCGCACGCCGGAGGGCGCTCGTCCAGATCACCACGCCGCTGCGATCCGGATCGAGCCGATCCAGGAACTCGGCGAGCGACTGAGCGTAGCGGACGCCGTCGGGGGTCAGGTCGGGATCGCCCCCGAGCAAGCCGGCGGCGTTGTACACGCTCTCGCCGTGGCGGGTGAGCCAGATCGGCCGCGCGGTCAGGTGCAGGTTCATCAAGAAGAACACGAGGCGCCCGGCCAGGTAGCCGTCGACGTTGCTCACGGTGACGCCGCGGCCGGCGCCGGTGACGCGCAGATAGGCGCCCTCGTCGTCTCCGAGGGGCTGGTACGCGCGCTGGTAGTGCGCGATGCGCGCGCGGAAATCGATCACCGCCTCGTCGGGGTCGGTGTCCGCGTAGTCGGGCGACGACAGCTTCGTGCTGCGGATGTTGGCCTCGATGATGGTCGGGTCATCACAGCGGATCTCGATGAACAGCACCTGGACGCCAGCGCGCTCGCAGCGCCCGCGCACCATCGCGCGGCGCGCGCGGGTGGTGTTGGTGGCGTCGTAGATGGCGACCTGCCCGTCCTCGGTGAGCCACACCATCATGTCCTCGAGCGCCGCCATCGCGGCCGAGCGGCGCGCCTCTTCGCCCTCCGGATTGTCGGGATCGAAGAAGCTGTGCGGGAGCTGGGCGCCGACGCGCGCGCGCCGGTACTCCCCGACGTTGAAGACGCCGGTGCGGTAGCCGAGCCACGACAGGTAGCGCTCGATGCGGCGCGCGGTGTAGCTCTTTCCGCGCGCCGGCAGCCCGACCATCACCACCGCGAGCTTGGAGCTGTCCGGGGCGATCTGCACGGCTGTCTCGTCTACCGCTCGTTGGATGGGATGGACTGATCCGGCCCGCGCCGCCGACCCGTCGCCGCGATCAGGGGGTTGGCTCCCCGAGCAGGACTCGAACCTGCAACCCTCCGGTTAACAGCCGGATGCTCTACCATTGAGCTATCGGGGAATCAGGGAGGGAACCGTCGAGTCAGTTTTATCACACGCCCCGACCCTCGCCAAGCCTCCCTACCCCATCTCGCGGCGCCCCTCCATAGCCTTGGACAGGGTCACCTCGTCGGCGTACTCGAGGTCGCCGCCCACCGGCAGCCCGCGGGCGATGCGGGTGATCCGCATGCCGAGCGGCTTGAGCAGCTTGGCGAGGTAGATCGCGGTGGCCTCGCCCTCCACGCTCGGGTTGGTGGCCAGGATCACTTCCTCCACCCGATCGCTCTCGAGGCGGACCAGCAGCTCGCGCACCCGCAGATCCTCGGGCCCGATGCCATCGAGCGGCGACAGCGCACCCAGCAGCACGTGGTAGCGGCCCCGGAACTCGCCGGTGCGCTCGAGCGCGAGCAGGTCGTTGGGCTCCTCCACCACGCAGAGCGTCCGCTGGTCGCGCTGGGGATCCTCGCAGATGCGGCAGGGATCCAGCTCGGTGACGTTGAAGCAGATCGAGCAGTGGACGATGAGCTGCTTGAGCTGGGTCAGGGCCTCTCCGAGCGCGGCGACCTCGGGGGCCGGACGCTTGAGGAGGAAGAAGGTGAGCCGCTGGGCGGTCTTGGGCCCGATGCCGGGGAGGCGCTGGAGCGCGTCGATGAGTCGCGCTACCGGCTCCGGGTAGTAGGCCATCGCGTTTCTATCCTGGGCCGAGGCCGGGGATCTTGAGCCCGGCCGTGATCTTGCTCATCTCGCCCTGGACCATCTCCTTCGACTTGCGCAGCGCCTCGTTGCTGGCCGCGAGCACGAGATCCTCGAGCATCTGCGCGTCCTCGGGATTGATAACCTCGCGGTCGATCTTGATGGAGACGATCTCCTGCTTGCCGTTCGCCACCACCGTGACCATACCCCCGCCCGCGGTGGCCTCCACCGTCTTCTTGGCCGCTTCCGCCTGCAGCTGCTCCATCTGGGCCTGGAGCTTCTGCGCCTCCTTCATGATGTTGCCGAAGCCTTTCACCGTGACTCTCCTTCCTCCGGGGTCCGCGGCCGCACCGCGACCACCTCGCCCTGGAATGCGTTCAGCGCGGCCTGCACCGCGGGGTGGTTCCGGGCTCCCCCGGGGCTGCTCGCGGCGCCGCCATTGGCATCGAGCTCGAACCGCCGCGCCGACGCCACGTGGCGCTGCACGGCCTCGTTGATCAGCTCCTTGCTGCTGCGATCGTTCAGCATCTCGCGGTGGAACCCGCTGGCCTGCAGCGCGAGCGTGAGCACGCCGCCCTCCACGCGCAGCGGCGTGGCGTGCTGGAGCACCGAGCCCAGCACCGCCTTGCGCTTCATGACGTCGGTGACGACCCGCTCCCACGCGTCCTCGAGTCCGGACGGGGCGGGCAACGCCGGCTCGGTGGCCTCCATGTCGGCGGCCGCCGCCTCGATGAGGGGTTCCACGTCGACCGGCCGGCCGCTGCTGCCGGAGACTGTGGGCGTCGCCGTCGCGGGGGGTGTCGCCGTCGGAGCCGGCCGGCGCGGCGGCGAGGACGCCGCGGACGAGGGGCGCGCG
>DATFGS010000411.1:0-11654 GCA_035249225.1 Candidatus Methylomirabilota bacterium
CGACGCCGGAGGGCCGCGCGGCGGGGCGCCGGCTCCTCGAGGATGAAAAGCGTTTCATCGATCTCTCGCGCTCGCCCATCTGGTTCGGCGAGGAGCACCCGCTGGTCGACCGCAACCGGTAATTCCCGGGGGCACACGTACCCGTTACGCGGTAACTAGTACTCCTTCCGCCCCCCCACCACGATAGGCGGTAGAAACTACCCCCGCGCGTTCCCCGAAAGCGCGTGAGTTCCCGCCGCTTTCGCGTCTCTTCCTCGCGCGGCCACGGGGTCGGCGTCTCTGGCACGCAACTTGTCACTCCCCGATCAGCCAGTGTCGTCAGACGAAATTTCTCCTTCACCACGGAGGACGCAGAGATGAGAAGACTTCTCGCACTGTCGTTGCTGATGCTGGGTCTCGTGCTGGTCAGCGCTCCGGCCGAGGCGGTCCCGTGCCTGGGCGCCGGTGACGTGGCGCTGCTCGGCTCGAGCGGGTGCGTGCAGGGCGGACTCAAGTTCTACGATTTCGCGGTGAGCCCGGTGGGGGTCGCGGCCAAGATCTTCCTCGGCGGGTTCACGACCGTGACCGGCCAGGACGTGAATCTGAACTTCCAGGTCTCGCACGACCCGTCGCCCGCCAATCTCGCGGACATCCTGCTCTACTACACGGTCCAGACGATCAGCGGCGTGGCCGACATCTCCGCGGTGGATCTGTTCAATCCGGGCCACAACGTGACGATCCGGGAAACGGTTTGCGCGAGCCCCTTCGACGGCGGGACGTGCGGGAGCGGGCTGCTCGCCGATCTGGTGGTTCCGGGCAACTCGAGCGCGGCCGCGCCGCTCGCCTCGCGGCAATCGATCGCCTACATCCGCAAGGACATCCAGCTGCTCCAGGACTCGTTCATCAGCGAGTTCACGAACAGCCACGACCTGGCGTCGACGCCGGAGCCGGCCACCCTGCTGCTGCTGGGCGGCACCTTCGCCACCCTCGGGATGGCGGTCCGCCGGCGCCGGGCCGCGCGCCAGGCCGGGTAGCGGGTCGCGCTACCTCGGGTAGCCGAGCACCTTCAGCGAGTCGCTGATCTCGCCGAGGATCGCGGGGTCGTCGATGGTGGCGGGCACGGTGTGCTCGACGCCATCGGCGATCTTCTTCATGGTGCCGCGCAGGATCTTGCCCGAGCGGGTCTTGGGCAGCCGCTTCACCACCGCCACCGTCTTGAACGCGGCCACCGGCCCGATCTTCTCGCGCACCAGCTCCACCAGCTCGCGGCACAGGTCCGCGTCGGCGCGCGCCACCCCCGCCTTGGTGACCACGAGCCCCAGCGGCACCTCGCCCTTGATCTCGTCGGCCACGCCCATCACCGCGCACTCGGCCACGTCGGGGTGCGCGGCGAGCACCTCCTCCATGGCCCCGGTGGAGAGCCGATGCCCGGCCACGTTGATGATGTCGTCGACGCGACTCATGATGTAGATGTAGTCGTCGGCGTCCTTGTAGCCCGCGTCCCCGGTGAGGTAGTAGCCGGGATGCCGCGTGAGGTACGAGCGCTCGAAGCCCTCGTCGTTGCGCCAGAGCGTGGGCAGGCTGCAGGGCGGCATCGGCAGCTTCACCGCGATGGAGCCGATCTGGCCCGCCGCTACCTCCCGGTTGTCCTCGCCCAGCACCCGGATGTCGTAGCCCGGCACCACCTTGGTCGGCGAGCCCGGCTTGACCGGCAGCATGCCGAGGCCGACGCAGTTGGCCGCCATCGGCCAGCCGGTCTCGGTCTGCCACCAGTGGTCCACCACCGGGACCTGGAGCCTCTCGCGCGCCCACAGCAGGGTGTCGGGGTCGCAACGCTCCCCGGCCAGGAAGAGCGTGCGGAAGCGCGAGAGGTCGTGCTTGGCCATGTGCGCGCCCTGCGGGTCCTCCTTCTTGATCGCGCGGAACGCGGTGGGCGCGGTGAACAGCGCGCTCACCCGGTGCTGGGCGCAGACGCGCCAGAACGCGCCGGGGTCGGGCGTCCCCACCGGCTTGCCCTCGTACAGGATCGTGGTGCAGCCCTTCAGCAGCGGCGCGTAGACGATGTAGGAGTGGCCGACCACCCAGCCGATGTCGGAGGCGGCCCAGAAGGTCTCGCCCGCGCCCATGCCGTAGACCGCGTCCATGCTCCACTTCAGCGCGACCGCGTGGCCGCCGTTGTCGCGCACCACGCCCTTGGGAATGCCGGTGGTGCCCGAGGTGTACAGGATGTAGAGCGGATCGGTGGCGGCCACCGGCACGCATCCGACCGGGGCCGCCGCCGCCACCGTCTCCTCCCAGTCCACGTCGCGGCCCGGCACGAGCGCCGCCCGCTCCATCGGCCGCTGCAGGATCACGCAGCGCGAGGGCTTGTGCGCGGCCATCGCGATGGCCTGGTCCAGGAGCGGCTTGTAGGGGATCACCCGGGTGCCCTCGATGCCGCACGAGGCCGACAGCACCACGGCGGGCTTCGCGTCGTCGATGCGGGTGGCCAGTTCCTTGGGCGCGAAGCCGCCGAACACCACCGAGTGGATCGCGCCGAGGCGCGCGCACGCGAGCATCGCGATCACCGCCTCGGGCACCGCCGGCATGTAGATGATGACGCGGTCGCCCCGCTCGACCCCGAGCCGCCGCAGCGCCCCCGCGAAGCGCGCGACCGCGTCGCGCAGCTCGAGGTAGCTGAAGGTGCGGATCGTCTGGGTCACCGGGGAGTCGTAGATCAGGGCGGCCTGCTTGCCGCGGCCGCGGTCCACGTGGAGGTCGAGCGCGTTGTAGCACGTGTTCAGCACGCCGCCCGCGAACCAGCGGTAGTAGGGCGGGCGCGAGGCGTCGAGCACCCGGTCCCAGCGCTTCTCCCAGTGGATGTCCTCGGCGCGCGCGCCCCAGAAGCCCTCCGGGTCCTCGTGCGCGCGCCGGTACACCTCGTCGTAGATCGTCGCCATGCCCGCCGCCTCCCTGGCCCCGGACTGTACAACGGGCGGCCTCGCCTTGCCAGCGCCCCGAGCGCCGCCTATCATCCGGAGAGCCATGCGGCCGCGCCTCGTCGCCCTCCTCCTCCTGGCCGTCCCGCTCGCGGTCTCCGCGGCGTGGGCGGCCGACGAGGAGGTGCGCACGATCCCGGCGCGTCGGGGCGTCACCGAGTCCTTCCTCCTCCTGCGCCCGGCCGGCCCGCCGGTGGCGAGCCTGATCATCTTCGCGGGCGGCGACGGCAACCTCGCGATGACCGCCGACGGCATCGGCCAGCTCCAGGGCAATTTCCTGGTGCGGACCCGCACGCGCTGGGTCCGCGAGGGCTTCCTGGTCGCGATCCTGGACCAGCCCTCCGACCGGCGGAACGGCCTTTGGAACTTCCGCACGACATCCGACCACGCGGAGGACGTCAAGCAGGCCATCGCGGCGATGCGCGAGCAGGCCCGGGTGCCGGTGTGGCTGATCGGCACCAGCATGGGCTCGCTCTCGGCGGCCAACGCGGCGGCCCGGCTCACCGAGGGCGGGCCCGACGGCGTCGTGCTCACCTCCTCGGTCACCGAGACCTCGAAGGTGAGCTACGAGACGACGCGCCACGCCGGCCTCGGCGACATCCGCGTCCCCACCCTCGTGGTCCACCACCGGGACGACACCTGCCGGGCCTCGCCCTACTCCGGCGCGGAAGACATCCTGAAGGCGCTCAAGCGGGCGCCGGTCAAGGAGCTGATCGCCTTCGAGGGCGGGAGCCCGGCCATCTCGGCGCCGTGCGAGGCGAAGGCCCCGCACGGCTACCTCGGGATCGAGGCGAAGGTGGTCTCCGCGATCGGGGCCTGGATCCGCGCCCACTGACGGGGCCGCCGCGCCCCGGACTCAGACGACGGCGGTCGCGGAGGGCGTCTGGCGCGTGCGGCGGATGCGGGCCTGGATGTCGCGCACCCGGTCCTGCTCGAAATCGATCTGCACCTCGTGGTTCTCCAGCTCCCAGTGGCTCACGGTGGCGAACCAGCCGAATCGCCGGCCGCGGTGCGGCACCAGGCGCTGGCCGCGATAGATCACCGCCCGGATCTCGCCCGAGGGCAGGCGCTGCTCCTCCTCGGGCGCACTGCCCACCAGCCGGAGCACGTCCTGGTAGCTGCTCTCGCCGGGCCGGATGCGCGCCAGCACGTCCTGCGGCGGCACCTCGCCGCGGGCCCGCCCCACGACCTCCCCGCGCCCGACGTGCACCCGATCCCGCAGGGTCCGGATGAGCTTGCGCAGCAGGTTGCCGACGATCGGCCCGGTGAGATTGCCCAGGCCCAGGAGGAGCGCGGACAGGAGGATGGGCCGCCAGGGCAGCCGCCCCTGGAAGTACACGAACTGCACCTTCAGCACCTGCGGCACGATGCCGTCCGCCGCGATGAGCGGGATCGAGAACGTGTCCGTGTTCTCCCGCGTCTCGCTGAGCCGGCGCAGCGCGGTCATCGGCACCACCTCGTCGATCTTGAGGTGGTTGGAATCCGCGAAGTTGATCATGAGGCGGGAGAAGTCGGGAGCGAGCGGGATGACCCGGTCGCGGTTGCCGTAGTAGAACGGGTACAGCGACGAGTAGCCGACGTCGCCGAAGCTCAGGGTGATGATGTTGCGCCGGCCCCAGAACGTCTCCTCCAGCCAGCTCACCCGCCGCGGGGTGATCGCGCCCTTGACCGCGAGCTCGAGCCGCGGCACCCAGTCGAGGCTCGCCAGCTCGGCCTTCCACGGGATGCGGATGTAGGTCGCGGGCTTCGCGCCCCGGGCGAGGCCCTCGGGCCGGGCAAAGGTGACGAAGGCCGCGCTCCCGAGATCGCGGCGGCCGGCGGCGCCCGCCCCGGTTCCCATCTGCAGCCGGCTCCGGGCCGAGAACGGCACGCGGCCGTGGACGAGCACCTTGAACCCGGCGGCCTGCACCTGCTGCGCCAGCGCGGGATCGGCGCCGTCCGCCCCGTCGGTGCCGACGAGCTCGCCCGGCCACAGGAGATAGATGTCCTGGGCGAACTCGGAGGGGTCGCGCGCGGGCGGCGGGGCCACGCTGAACGACACCTGGAGCATGAGCGGCCCGGGGTGATCGTCCACGTCCTTGCGCTGGACGTTCGCGGTGATGAACACCGGCGCGATCCAGAACTCGGGATGCGGCTTGGACGCGATGAAGACCTGCGCGGAGGCCGGCGCCGGGCCCAGCACGAGGAGGGTCGCCGCGACCGCGCCCGCCAGGCGCCCGCGACGGATCACCGGGTAGGATCCTCCGCCACGCGCACCAGCAGCTTGCCGAAGTTCTTGCCCTGCAGCAGCCCGATGAACGCCTCCGGCGCCTTCTCGAGCCCCACCACGACGTCCTCGCGGTGCTTGAGGCGGCCCTCGCGCAGCCAGCCCCCGCAGTCCTTCAGGAAGTCCGGGAGGCGCGCCAGGTGGTCCGAGACGATGAAGCCCTTCACGAGCACGCGGTTGAAGAGCAGCGGGCGCAGGTTCGGGCCAGGCACCGAGTCGGTCGCGTTGTACTCGGAGATGAGCCCGCAGAGGGGGATGCGCGCGTTCATGTTGAGGAGCTGCATCACCGCCCCCAGCACGTCGCCGCCCACGTTCTCGAAGTACACGTCGATGCCGCTCGGGCAGGCGCCCTTGAGCGAGGCGAGGAGATCGCCCTTCTTGTAGTTCACGCAGGCGTCGAAGCCCAGCTCGCGGACGACGTAGTCGCACTTGTCCTGGGAGCCCGCGATCCCGACCGCGCGCGCGCCCTTGATCTTCGCGATCTGCCCCACCGCGGAGCCCACGGCCCCCGAGGCCGCGGAGACCACCACGGTCTCGCCGGGCTTCGGCTGGCCGATGTCGAGCAGGCCGACGTAGGCGGTCATGCCGGGCATGCCGAGCACGCCCAGCGCGGTGGACACCGGCGCCTGCTTCGGATCGAGCTTGCGCAGCGCCACGCCGGGGGCGACCGCGTGGGATTGCCAGCCCGCCGAGCCATGCACGATGTCGCCCTTCGCGAGGCCAGGATACTTCGACTCGAGCACTTCCCCGACGGTGGCGCCCACGATCACCTGCCCCAGCTCCACCGACTGCGCGTACGACCGGGCGCCGCTGATGCGGCCGCGCATGTACGGATCGAGCGAAAGATAGATGGTCCGGGTCAGGATCTCGCCGTCCTTCGGCGAGGGGAGCGGCGACTCGACCAGCTCGAAGTCGCCGGGCTTCGGCATGCCGACGGGACGGCTGCGGAGCACGATCTGGCGGTTGACGGTCGTGGGCATGGCCCGCTCCTCGTGACCAAGACCCCGCTCAGCGCGGGTCGTCGCCCCAGCGGTACTCGCGGGTCATCTCGTCGAGCCGCGCCTTGAGCGCGGCGTCCAGCGGCTTCTCGGTGGCGGGCAGCACGTCGTCGAGCTGCTCCGGGCGGCTGGCCCCCACGATCGGCGACGTGATCGCGGGCTCGGCCAGCATCCACGCCACCGCGAGCCGCGCGAGCGGCATGCCGGCCTCGGCCGCCAGCGGCCGGAGCGCCTCCACCGTCTCGAACTCGCGCTCGTGCCAGTAGCGGTCCTGGTAGCGCTCCGCCGCGTTGCCGAGCGTGAAGCGGGTGCCCGCGGTGGGGCCGGCGTCGCGGCGGTGCTTGCCCGAGAGGAAGCCGCCCGCGAGCGGATTGTACGGAATCACCCCGATCCCTTCCTCGCGGCTGAGCGGCAGGAGCTCGCGCTCGATCTGGCGGAAGAGCAGGTTGTAGCGCGGCTGGACCGAATCGAAGCGCGTGAGGTTGAGCGCCTCGCTACGGCCGAGGGCGCGGGCCACCTGGTAGGCGTGGAAGTTCGAGCAGCCGACGTAGCGCGCCTTGCCGGCCCGCACCACGTCGTCGAGCGCGCGGAGGCTCTCGTCGATCGGGGTCTGGGCATCCCAGTGATGGAGCTGGTAGAGATCCACGTAGTCGGTGCGGAGCCGGCGCAGCGAGCCGTCGATGGCGTCCAGGATGTGCTTGCGCGAGGCGCCACGGTCCCACGGCCGTGCGCTCATCGCGCCCACGCACTTGGTGGCCAGCACGAACTCGTGGCGCCGCCCCTCGAGCCAGCGCCCGACGATCTCCTCGGTGCGGCCCACCGTCTCGAGGCCGCCGCCCACCGGGTAGACGTCGGCAGTGTCGAGGAAGGTGATCCCGCCCGCCGCCGCGCGGTCGAGGATGGCGCGGGAAGCGGCCTCGTCGCACTGCAGGCCGAAGGTCATGGTGCCCAGGCAGAGGCGCGAGACGGAGAGACCGGTGCGGCCGAGACGCGTGTGGCGCATCGAGATCAAAGAGTAAACGACCCTCCCGCGGCGGGCAAGCGCGCCGCGCGCGGACCGTGGTATAAGAAGCGGCCATGGAATATCGAACGCTGGGACGAACCGGATTGAAGGTCTCCGCGCTGGCCTTCGGCTGCGGTGACGTGGGCGGGCTCATGGTGCGGGGCACGCCGGCCGAGCGGGAGCGCGGAGTGGCGCGGGCGATCGAGCACGGGATCAACTATCTCGACACCGCGCCCGCGTACGGGTCCGGCGAGTCGGAGAAGAACCTGGGCCAGGTGCTGCGCGCGCTCAAGCCCACCGCCATCGTGGGCACCAAGTGGCGGCTCGCCGCCGCGGACCTCGCGGACGTGCCCGGGGCGGTCGCGCGCTCCGTGGAGACGAGCCTCGGGCGGCTCGGGCTCGAGCGGGTCGACCTGCTGCATCTGCACAACCTGGTCGGACGGGTGGGCGAGGAGCGGCCGCTCGGCGTCGCGCGCGTGCTGGAAGCGGTCGTCCCCGCGGTGCGGCGGCTGCAGGAGCAAGGCAAGGTGCGCTTCTTCGGGATCACCGCCTCCGGGGAGACCGGCGCGCTCCACCGCGCGCTCAGCAGCGGGGCGATCGATACCGCGCAGGTGGTCTTCAACCTGCTGAATCCGACGGGGGCGTACGAGGTGCCGACCGGCTTCCCCGCGCAGGACTACGACCGGCTGCTACTCCTGGCTCGGGAGCAGGGCGTCGGCACCATCGGCATCCGGGCGGTGGCGGGCGGGGCGCTGAGCGGCCAGGTGGCGCGCCACCCGACCGCGATCCCGTCGGTGAGCCCGATCGCCTCCGGCCCCGACTACGCCACCGACGTGGCCCGCGCCCGCGCGCTCGAGCCCCTCGTGGCCCAGGGCCACGCGGGCAGCCTCATCGAGGCCGCGCTGCGCTTCACGATCACCGGCGACGCCATGTCGACCGTGCAGATCGGCTGCTCCGACCTCGCCCAGCTCGACTTCGCCGCCGCCGCGGTCAACAAGGGTCCCCTCTCCCCCGCCGCCCTCGCGGCCCTGAAGGACATCTGGGGGTCAGGTCTCGGCAAGACCTGACCCCCGTCGCTTCTCCTACCGATTCGGCCCGCGGCCCATCGGGTAGGGCTGCCAGCGGATGAGGGAGGTCTTGGGCAGGACGCCGGGGTTGACCGCGGAGCGCGGCCACTTGCCCTGGAGCACGGTGGCGAGCTCGCGGCCCAACCTGCGGCGAGTTTCAGGCGCCATTCGAGCAGTAGCGGAGGCGATGTGCGGGCTCACCAGCACGTTGTCCATGTGCAGCAGCGCGTTGTTCGGATCCACCGGCTCCACCTCGAACACGTCGAGCGCGGCGCCCGCGATCACGCCCTGGCGGAGCGCGTCGGCCAGCGCGGCCTCGTTCACCGTCGGCCCCCGCCCGTTGTTGATGAAGATCGCGCTCTTCTTCATCGCGCGGAACTCGCGCTCGCCCATCATGTGGCGCGTCTCCGCGTTGAGCGGCGCGTGCATGGACAGGAAGTCGGCGCGCTGGCACAGCTCGATCAGGCTCGTCACGGGCTCCACCCCCACCGCGGTCATCTCGAGCTCCGCGAGGAACGGGTCGTAGGCGATCACCCGCAGGCCGAAGGCGTGGCAGCGCCGCGCGACCGCCTTGGCCACGTTGCCGAACGAGATCAGGCCGATGGTCTGGCCGTAGAGCCGCGGGATCTTCGCGAAGTAGGGCCGCCCCTCGGTCCACTTGTTGTCGACGGTCAGCTGGTGCATCAGCCGCAGGCGGCGATGCGCGGCCAGGAACATGGCCATGGTGTGGTCGGCCACCTCGTCGATGAACACGTCGGGCACGTTCGTGACCACGATGCCCGCCTCGGTCGCCGCGTCCACGTCCACCGTGTCCGCCCCCACGCTGCCGAGCCCGATCACCTTGCAGTTCTTCAAGCCCTTGATGATGGTCGCGGTGATGCGCCGGTTGCGCGCGATGACCGCGTCGGCGTCCTGGGCCGCCGCGATGAACTCCTCCTCGGTCTTGGCCGGCACCTCGACGATCTCGGCGCCGATGGGATCGAGGGCCTCGCGCTCGATCGAGTAGGCCGAATCGGCCTGGTCATAGCTGATGCCGCCCGACGGCTTCTGCACGACGATCTTGAACTTCCTGGCTCCGGCTGCCATGCCGACGACCTCCTGGATGGTCTGGGGGTGGGTATCGCGGTCCGCGGCCACCAAGCATACGCTCCCCCCGGGCCTGCCGTCGAGGCCCTCTTGTGCTAGGGTTGGCGCTGTCATGCTCGTCGGCGCCTTCGCGGTCGCGCACACCCCGCAGCTGCTGATCCGCCCGGAGACCGAGGACCGCGACCTGGTGCTGCGGGTGCACGCGGCGATGGGGCGCGTGAAGCGGCGCCTCGAGGAGCTCCGGCCCGACGCGATCGCCATCGTCGCGGGGGACCACGTCGAGGCGTTCTTCCTGGACGCGGTGCCCGCGCTCGCGGTCTACGTGGGCCGGGAGTGCGCGGGCACCTTCGGCCCCTACCGCTACCGCCTCGACATCCACGAGCCGCTCGCGCGGGCGGTGGTCGAGCAGGGCATCGAGCGCGGGTTCGACCTCCTCTACACGCAGGACGCCCCGCTCGACTACGCCTTCTACGTGCCCCTGCACTTCGTGATGCCGGAGCCCGCGCGGCCGATCGTCCCGCTGCACGTCAACGTGTACCTGCCGCCCCAGCCCACCCCCGCGCGCTGCCACGCCTGGGGCGTGGCGCTCGGCGAGATCCTCCGCGCGCGTCCGGAGCGCGTCGCCCTCGTCGCCTCGGGCGGCATGTCGCACTTCCCGGGCACCGACCGGTACGCCTCGCCCGAGTTCGACTACGACCGCGGGCTGCTCGACCTGCTGCGCGAGGGGCGCGGCCGCGAGCTCGCGCGCGTCACCGGCGAGGAGCTCGACAAGCGGGGCAACATCGAGCTGCGCACGTGGATCACCCTGCTCGGCGCGGTGGGCGACGCGCGCGCCGACGTCTACTGCTACGAGCCCTCCTGGCACCACGGCAACGCGGTGGTGGAGTGGCCGATCCCCGGCTCATGAGCGAGGGCGCCCACTACCGCTTCCCGCCGTCGGCGGCCTATCGGCTCAACCGCTGCCTCTACGCGCTCAAGTCCGACCGGGCCTTCATCGACCGCTTTCTCGCCGATCCGGTCGCGGCGACCGCGGAGATGGGCCTCGACGAGGGCGAGCGGGCCGACCTGCGCCGCATGGACCGCGACGCGCTGGTGGCCCGCGGCGCCCACCCCTACCTGGTCTTCATGGCCGGGCTGCGGCTCAAGATGGCGGCCGAGCCGAGCACGCTCGAGTACTTCTAGCCGGTCGACACCTCGAGGCGCGTGGCGACCAGCTTCGCCCCGCGCTCCTCGTAGAACGCCTTCACCTTCGCGCCCTCCTGGAGATCGGCGAACCGGGCCTCGCGCCCGTTGACCTGGATCAGGGTGCCGGGAACGACCTCGAGCGTCTTGCCGAGCAGGCCGAGAAAGATCGAGACGTCCACGCTCTCGGTCCGTCCATCCACCCGCGTGAGCGTGCCCTCGATCACCCCGGGGGCCCGCACGAGACGGTCGATGCGCGGCGAGGACGGCTGGAGCGGATGGGGCTGCCCCTGCGCGAAGGCCCGCGGGGTGAGCGAGATCTGCGCCCCCATCAACCCCGAGAGCGCCAGCCCCGTCACCGCGAGCATCGCCGTGAACCGTCCAATCCTGAGTCGTGTCATCGCGTGTCCTCCTGTCGCTCGAATGAGCGAGCCCGACGGCCACCATCGCCGCCGGGCTCCTGATTGCGCAGACCGCCGTCAGGGCGCCTGCGTCTCGATCACCCGGACCTGCGTCGCGAGCTTGTCGCGCGCGCCGACCTCGGCATAGCGGGCCATGATCGAGTCCCCGACCTGGGCCGGCTGACCCGGTCCCTGGCTCTCGGGCGTCACCTGGAGCGACGCGCCGTTGTCGAGCCTGAGCATCGTCACCAGGTCGGGGCGGCGCTCCAGGTCCACCACCTTGCCCTGGACGCTCCAGGTATCGACGGGGGGCGGGGCACCGGTGAGCTGCGTCTGATCGACGCGCGACTGCGCGAGCGTGCCGCCGGCGGTGAGCAGGAGGGCCGCGGCCCCGATCGTGCTGATTCCCAGAAGCTTCATGACATCTCCTTTCCCGATGAAGGTATCTGCCGCGAGGGTTGGCCCCGCTTGCGCATAAGTCGAGAGCAAGGGCGATACCAGACCCGGCAATCACGGGGTCCAGGGCCGGATTGGGTACCCCGGACCCTCATCAGGATGTAAGGCTTACACCCGATGGGAACGTAAGATGTTCCAGTGACGTTCCAGAAAGGAGGCGAGATGCGACGACGCTATCGGCGACTGGCCCGGCGCTTCCGGTCCATCGCCTTCATGGCTACCGTGTTCCGCACCTACC
>DATFGS010000412.1:0-9966 GCA_035249225.1 Candidatus Methylomirabilota bacterium
GAGCGCCGCGAGCCCCATCTCGATGGCGCCCAGGACGCCGAACATCATGGGCGCGTTGATGTGGCCCATGTGGGCGATGCGGAACGCCTTGCCCGAGAGCTCGCCGATGCCCACGCCCACCACCACCCCGCAGTGCGCGCGGCAGTAGTCCAGCAGGGGCCGGGGCTCGCGACCGGGCAGGAGGACGGTCGTGACCGAGTTGCTGCGCTCCGCCGGCTCGGTGATGTTCAGCGCCAGCGCGCCGCCCTCCGCCCACTTGCCGACCGCCCGGCGCGTGGCCTCCGCGAGCAGGGCGTGGCGCCGGGCCACCTGGTCCAGCCCCTCGGCGAAGAGCATGTCGATCGCCTTGCGCAGGGCGAAGAGCAGGTGCTGCGGCGGGGTGCCCCCGTACTTCTGGTAGTGCACCTCGCCCATGCGGAAGGTCCAGTCCCAGTAGCGCGTGCGCAGATCCGACTTCTGATGGGCGGCCAGCGCCCGCTCATTGGCCGCGACGAAGGCGAGGCCGGGCGGGGTCATCAGCCCCTTCTGGGAGCCCGACATGGCGACGTCCACCTTCCAGCCGTCCATGTCGAACGGCATGCAGCCCAGCGCGGCCACGCAGTCGACCATCAGGAGGGCGGGGTGGCCGGTCGAGTCGATCGCCCGGCGGATGGCCGCGATGTCGTTGACCACCGACGAGGCGGTGTCGATCTGCACGACGAGGATCGCCTTGATCTCGCGGGCGGTATCGGCGGCCAGCCGCTGGGCCACCGCGGCCGGATCCACCGCGCGGCGCCAGTCGCCCTTGAGCACCTCGACCTTGATCCCCATCATCCGCGCCATGTCGCCCCAGCCCACCGCGAACACGCCGGACTCGAGGACCAGCACCGTCTCCCCGCGCGACAGCACGTTGCTGACCGCCGCCTCCCAGCCGCCGTGGCCGTTGGCCGCGTAGATGAAGGTGCGCCCGGACGTGCGGAAGAGCTTGGGCAGGTCCTCGAGCAGGGTGCGGGTCAGCTCGACCATGTCACCCGAGTAGATGTCGATCGCCGGGCGGTGCATCGCCTGGAGCACGGCGTCCGGGACATTGGTGGGACCGGGGATGCTGAGGAACTGGCGACCGTTCGCGACTGTCATGGGGCCTCGCTGCCCATCGGGATGATCGAACCTGCCTCGATCCTAGCACGCGGGCCGGCACGCGGGGCGGCCGGCGTCAGCGCGGCTAGACGCGCTCGATCCGGGCGGCGCCGAACATCCCGTGCGGCCGCACCAGGAGCACCGCGAGCAGCAGGAGGTAGGGGAGCACGCCGCTGAAGCCCGCGCCCAGCAGGGGATCGAGGTAGCCGGCGGCCAGGCTCTCCAGCACCCCGATGAGCGTGGCGCCGACCAGGGCGCCGGGCGCGCTGTCGAGGCCCCCGATCACGAGGATCGGGAACACCTTGAGCCCGATGATCAGCACGCCCAGGCCGCCCCCGGCGCTGAACGTCCACAGCACGCCGGTGACGACGGAGAGGACGCCCGCCATGGCCCACGTGATCGCGAGATGACCGGGCACGTCGATACCCATCGCGAGCGCGACCTGCTGGTCGTCCGCGATGGCCCGGAGCGCCAGGCCGGTCCGCGTGAATCGAAAGAACGCGGCGACCGCGGCGATGCACAGCACCGCGATGACGCCCGCGAGCAGCTTCTCGGCCGCGATGAGCACCCCGAGCACGTCGACCGGATCCGGCGGGATCGGCAGGGGGAGGCTGCCCGGGACGGCGCCGAGCACGAGCGGGGCCGCTCCGCGGATGAGGGCTCCCAGCCCGAGGGTGACCATGACCGAGGCGATCAGCGGCCGGCCGAGCAGGTGGCGCAGGACCAGCCGGTTGAAGCCGCCGCCGATGGCGGCCATCGTCGCTCCCGCCCCGACGACCGAGCCCGCGAGCCCGAGCCCGATCGCGTGGATCCCGGTCGCCACCAGGCGCGCGCCGAGCACGGTCAGCTCGCCCAGCGCGAAGTTGATCGCGCCGGAGGCCTTGTACACCACGACGAAGGCGAGCGCGAGCAGGGCGTAGACGGCGCCCGCGAGCACGCCGTTCACGAGGAGGGCCGCGAAGAACCGCACGCGGCTAGGCGTCGCGGGCGGGCGCGGTCGCCTTCAGCGAGAACATGAGCGGCAGGCTGCCGCGGCCCTGCGGCAGGCGCGGGTCGTCCGGCAGCCGCCACCAGCCGTCGGCGCCCGGCTCCATCCACGGGAAGAAGCGCCAGGCGAGGAACGGGTACTCCTCGAACGCCTCGATGCGGAGCCCGGCGCGGACGAGCGCGTTGATGAGATCCGAGACCGTGTGCAGCCAGACGTGCTCGACGCTCGTGACCGGCGCGTCCGGCGCGCTGTAGCAGCCGGGGTGCTCCTCGCGGATGGGCTCCGGTCCGTGGAAGTACGGGTAGAGGAGCCGCAGGGTCGGCTCGGTCACGCGATCGTCGAAGATCTGGAGCAGGGGGTGCGCCTCGACGATGTAGAAGACGCCGCCCGGAGCCAGGAAGTGGGCGATCACCCGGGCCCAGCGCGCCAGGTCGGGGAGCCAGCTCAGCACGCCGTGCGAGGTGAAGACGACGTCGAAACGGCCGGTGAGATGCCGCGGCAGATCGTAGACGTCGCAGTGCACGAAGGTGGCGGGCACCCTCATCCGGGCCGCGAGCGCCCGGGCGGCGGTCACCGCTTCCTCGGAGAAGTCCACGCCGGTGACCGTCGCCCCCTGCCCGGCCCAGCGGATGGTATCCATCCCGAAGTGGGACTGGAGGTGGAGCAGCGACTTGCCCCGGACGTCTCCCGGCCCGGCGCGGTCGATGGGGCGGAGGTCGTGCCCGCGGCCCGCCGCGAACGCCTCGACGTCGTACATCTCCGAGCGGAGGTTGATCCGCGTCCAGGTGTCCCAGAGCGCGCGGTTGGCCTCGCGGTATGCGTCCACGGTCTACCCGTCCAGCCGGTAGACCCGCCGCGCGGTGCCGCTGAACATGGCCTGCTTCTCGGCGGCGGAGGCGCCCCCCGCGATCCGCTTGAGCGCGTTCCAGAGCCCGGCCCAGCCGATGCCCATCTTGTCCACCGGGAAGTTGCTCTCGAAGAGGCAGCGATTCGCGCCGAACCGCTCGATGCACGTCTCCATGTACGGGCGCCACAGGGCGGCCAGCTCGGTGGAGGTGGGTGGCTTCGGCTCGGTGCGGTAGTCGAAGGCGGCCAGGCGCATCATCATGCCGCCGAGCTTCACGACCACGTTGGGGCAGCGCGCGAGCTCCGCGATCTGGGGCTTCCAGGCCGCGAAGACGTCCTGCTGCTTGCCCGCATAGGGGCCATAGCCGAGCACGCCGCCCACGTGGCCCAGGATGATGGTCGTGTCCGGGAACGCGCGGGCCAGGTCCACCACGTCCGCGAGCTGCGGATGGAACACCCAGGCGTCGAGCGAGAGCCCGAGACGGGTGAGCACGGCGAGGCCCGCCCGGAAGTCCGGCCGCCGGTAGACGTGCGGCCCGTCGGCCACCGCGCTGTTGCCGATGATGTCGCTGGCGTCCCACGCCGCCGAGTGCCGGACGCCGCGGAAGCGCCCGCCCCCGGCGCGCAGGTGCGCCTGCAGCACCGGCTCCACGCGGTCGCCGAGGGTGAGATCGGCGAAGCCCACGATGCCCGCGGCCACTCGCGTGGGGCCGTACATGCCGCTCGCGCTCATCGCGGCCTGGCCGGCCACGAACTCGGTCTCGCCCACCGGGCGCATCTCCGCGGGGCCGCCCGCGCGGTACATCGAGTGGCATTCGAGGAACACGGTGGCGATCAGGTTGTGGCCGGTCGCCGCGTCGGCGAGGAACTCGGGCAGGAGGTAGCGGTGGCCCTCGCGGTCCCACAGATGGTGATGCGTGTCGACGATCGGCAGCTCGGGCTCGAGGATGGGCTCGGGCGGCTGCTTGGCCAGCCAGGCCTCGTCCGGATGATGGATTCTCCCGAACTGGGTCGGACGCGCGGAGGCGCTCATGCGGAATCTCCCAGGGAGCGCAGCAGGGTCTCGCTCTTCCGATCGGCGGGGAAGAAGCACTCCACGCGCAGCTCGTGCAGCGTGATGTCGTACGGGACGCCGAGCGTGGTCAGCGTGGAGAAGAACGTGAGGTGCGTGTTGCCCCGGCGCAGCTCCACGCCCAGGAACGGCACCGGGGCGGCGTCGAGGTCGAGGGTGCGCCACTTCCGCGGGACGTCCGGGTAGGAGAGCAGCTCGTCGAGGAGCCGGCTCGTCTCCGCGTCCCCGATGCCGCGGGCCAGGTCGCGATGCAGCCACTGGATGAGCCCGGCCGCGGTGGCCTCCCAGTTGACGATGAACGGGCGCATGCCGCGCGGGTGGTAGAAGAGGCGCATCGCGTTGGGCGGGCCGCCGACCGCCGCCACCGCGTCGGGGTCGAGGATCAGGCTCATGAGGCGCCGGGCGCCCGCGTTCGTCATCAAAATGTTCCAGTGCCCGTCGATGACCAGGCCGGGGTAGGGCTCCTGCTGGCGCATCATGAAGTCGAGCGCCCGGCGCACGTCGGCCATCTCGGGCGCCTCGAGGCCGGTCTCCCGGTACACCGGCGCGTATCCGGCGGCGGTGAGCAGGTCGTTGCGGCCGCGCGGCGGGACCTCGAGCACCCGGCTCAGCAGCAGCACCATGTCGCGGCTCGGCTGGGCGCGGCCCGTCTCGATGAAGCTCAGATGACGCGAGGAGATCTCGGCGTCCACCGCGAGGGCGAGCTGGCTGAGGCGCCGACGCTCGCGCCACTGCTTGAGCAGGCGGCCGAACGTGCCGGCCGTCCGGCCCGCGGCCGGGTGCGCCCGGGTGGGGAGGTTGGACGTGGCCATTGCGGCAGTATACGCAGGCCCGGATCGAGCGCCATTACCTGCGAGGTAATTGAACTGGCTCCCGGTTTCGGTGAGGATGGCGGCCGGAGGGCACCCATGGACATCGATCCCACCCCGTTCAACGAGCGGATGGCCGGAACCCTGAGCACCCTGCTGGGCCTGCGCATCGTGGAGGCGAGCCCCGAGCGTGTGGTGGCGGAGCTGACGATCCGCGACGAGCTGCGCACCGTCGGCGGCGCCCTGCACGGCGGCACCCTGATGGCGCTGGCCGACACGGTGGGCGCGGCCGCCACCATCGTGAACCTGCCGCCGGGCGCGGGCACGACCACGCTCGAGTCGAAGACCAACTTCTTCGCGGCCGGCCGCTCCGGCGTGGTGCGCGCGGAAGCCACGCCGCTGCACCGCGGCAAGCGCACCCAGGTGTGGCAGACCCGCGTGACCGACGAATCGGGCCGCCTCCTGTCGCTGACCACCCAGACCCAGATGGTGCTCATGTGAAGATCGCCTTCGCGGGCGTGTTCGCGGGCCACGTGGCCGACCGCGTGCGCGCGCGCCTGCGCATCCCCTGCGAGGTGACGCTGGCCGACGACCGGGACATCGTGGCGCGGCTCGGCGACGTGGACGTGCTGGTGAGCATGGCCTTCACCCGCGAGATGGCCGCGGCGGCGCCGCATCTTCGCCTCGTGCAGGTGCCGGGCGCGGGTCTCGATCGCATCGACCGGAGCGCGCTCGCCCCGGGCACCGCGCTGGCCAACGCCTATGGCCACGACGTCGGCATCGCGGAGTACGTGATCGGCGCGATGCTCGCGATCAGCCGGAGCTTCTGCCGGGTCGACGCCGACCTGCGCCGCGGCCAGTGGGACAGCGTCTGGTCGGGCGTCCCGGTGCCCCTCTGGCCGGAGCTGGCGGGCAAGACCCTCGCGATCCTCGGCTACGGCCGCATCGGCCAGGCGGTCGCGCGGCGGGCGCTCGCCTTCGACATGGAGGTGCTGGCGATCCGGCGCGACGCGACCCGGCCCGATCCCCACCGCCTCGCGTTCCTCCGGGGCCCGGAGGCGCTCGACGAGGTGCTGGCGCGCGCCGACTACGTCGCGATCACGCTGGCGCTCACCCCGGACACGCGCGGGCTCATCGGGGCGCGCGAGCTCGCGCGGATGAAGGCCGGCGCGGTGCTGATCAACGTGGCGCGCGGGGAGGTGGTCGACGAGGACGCCCTCTACGACGCGCTCGCTCACGGCGTCATCGCGGGGGCCGCGCTCGACGTCTGGTACCGCTACCCGGTGGACGCCGCGCCGGTACATCCCGGCCATCGCCCGTTCCACGCGCTGCCGAACGTGCTGATGACGCCCCACGTGTCGGGATGGACGGAAGGCATGATGGACTCGCGGGCCGGCGTTATCGCCGAGAACATCCATCGCGCGGCCCGCGGCGAGGCGCCGCTGAACCACGTCCGGTGAGATGAGCCGGCTCAGGCCTCGCCGAGCAGGCCGGCCACCACGCGCCGCAGCTCCGGCACGTCGAAGGGCTTCGCGACCACCGGGGTGCCCGCCTCGCGCAGGAACGGCACGAACTCGGCCGCGTTGGTGAAGCCCGACATGAAGAGCAGGGCGGGGCGCGGAGCGGGCCGCGCCTGGATCGCCCGGTAGATCTCGACCCCGTCCACCTCGGGCATGCGGAGATCGGACACGACGAGGTCGTAGGGATGCGCGGCGAGCCGGTCGAGCGCGGCGCGCCCGCCATCGGCCCCGTCGATGTGACGGTCGGGAGCGGCCAGCAGCACCTCGACCAGCTCGCGCACGTCCGGCTCGTCGTCCACCACGAGGATGCGGGGCATGGAGAGAGGATGCTACCATGACCGCCGGTGACGACCACGGTCCACCGCGCGGCGATCGAGCGAGCCCACGACCTCATCGCCCCGTACATCCGGGTGACCCCGGCGGTGGAGACGAGCGGGACCGACTGGGGCCTCGCCGCCTTCCCGCTCGTCTTCAAGCTCGAGCTCTTCCAGCACGCCGGCTCGTTCAAGACCCGCGGCGCGTTCACCAACCTGCTGACGCGGCGGATCCCGGCCGCCGGGGTGGTGGCGGCGTCCGGCGGCAATCACGGCGCCGCGGTGGCCTACGCGGCGATGCGCCTCGGCGTGAAGGCGCGCATCTTCGTGCCCACCGTGTCCTCGCCCGCCAAGATCGCCCGCATCCGGAGCTACGGCGCCGACCTGGTGGTGACCGGCGATCGCTACGCGGACGCGCTCGCGGCGAGCCAGGAGTGGACCGCCGGATCCGGCGCGCTGCCGGTGCACGCGTTCGACCAGGAGGAGACCCTGCTCGGGCAGGGCACGCTCGCGCGGGAGCTGGACCGGCAGGCGCCGGGGCTGGACACCCTGCTCGTCGCGGTGGGCGGGGGCGGCCTCATCGGCGGGATCGCGGCCTGGTGCGGCGGGCGGCCGCGGGTGATCGGCGTCGAGCCCGAGGACGCGCCGACGCTCAGCCGGGCGCTCGAGGCGGGCAAGCCGGTGGACGCCCCCGCCGGGGGCATCGCGGCGGACTCGCTCGCCCCGCGCCGGGTCGGCGAGCTGATGTTCCCGATCGCGCAGGCCCACGTCGCGCACGTCCTGCTGGTGAGCGACGCGGCCATTCGCCGGGCCCAGGAGGCGCTCTGGGAGACCATGCGGGTGGTGGCGGAGCCCGGCGGGGCCGCCGCCTTCTCGGCCCTCGCGAGCGGCGCCTACGCGCCGGCGCCGGGCGAGCGGGTCGGGGTGGTGGTGAGCGGAGGCAACACGACTGCGGTAGACTTCAGCCGATGAGCGAGAAGACCCCGTCCCGGCAGGAGTCACTCACCCGGGCCCTCGAGCTCCTGGCCGCGGGGGAGTGGCAGCGCGCCCACGAGATCGTCCAGGAGGACAAGTCGGAGCTGGCCGCGTGGCTGCACGGCATCGTGCACACGCTGGAGGGCGATCTCGACAACGCGCGCTACTGGTACCGCCGCACCACCCGCGAGTTCCCGGGCCCGGCCGCGGTGCAGCGGGAGATCGCGGCCGCGCGCCTAGCGCTCGCCGAGGAACATCGCGCGTAGCTGCGCCTTCTGCACCTTGTCGCCGTGCGGGCCGGGCGTCCGGGGGACGTCGGTCACCACGCGCACGTGGCGCGGCACCTTGAACGAGGCGATGCGGCCGCGGCAGTGCGCGATGACCTCCTCCTCGGTGACGCTCGCGCCGGGGCGAGGGATCACGTAGGCCACCGCCGCCTCGTTGGTGCGCGGGTCGGGCACGCCGATGACGAAGGCCTGCAGCACCTTCGGGTGCGTCTGCAGGTAGTCCTCGATCTCGCCGGGCGCGACCATGAAGTGGCTGATGCGCAGCACCTCGCGGAGCCGGCCGATGAAGACGACTCGCCCGGCGGCGTCGCGCACCGCCAGGTCCCCGGTCTTGAACCAGCCGTCGGGGGTGAACGCCTTCTCGGTCTCCTCCGGCTTCTCGTAGTAGCCCCGGGTCACCAGCCGGCCGCGGAGCCACAGCTCGCCCTCGTGGTCCACGGGCTGGTCCCGCCCGGTCTCGGGGTCCACCACGCGCGCCTCGATGCCGTCGGCGGGCCAGATGCCGGCGCGCGCGCGGCTCTCGAGCGGCTCGTCGAGATCGTGCACCAGCGCCATGGCGTTGACCTCGGTCATGCCGTAGGGCTGGAACGCCCGGCGCACGCCCAGCCGCTCCACCACCGCCTCGAAGAGGCCCTGCACACCGCCCCCGGTGGCCGCGAAGCCGCCGGTGCGCAGGCTCGAGCGATCGCGCCGCAGCAGGTCGGGGTGCTCGAGCATCGGGATCGCCATCGCGTCCACCCCGTTCCACACCGTGGCGCGCTCGGTCTCGATGAGGCGAAGCGCCACCGCGGGCTCGAAGGTCTCCATCAGGATCAGGGCGGCGCCGTGGCTGAGCGCGGCGAGGGGGACGCAGAGCCCGCCCCAGGTGCCCGACAGCGGCAGGGCGTGGAGCACGCGATCCGCCGGGGTCAGGCGCATGACCTCGCCGCACCACCAGCCGTGCGGCACGCAGTTGCGATGGCTGATGACCGCGCCCTTGGGGAACGAGGTGGTGCCCGAGGTGTAGAGGATGGTGAACGGATCGTCGGGGCCCACCGCCTCCGCGGCGCGGCCCAGGGCGCCCGCCCACTCGGGGGCGTCCCCGTCGTCCTGCGCGTCCCGCAGGCGCAGGCATCCCGGGTAGGGATCGTCGGCATCCACGATCACGCGCCGGAGCAGCGGAAACTCCTCCACGAGGAGCTCGCCGGGCACGGACTCGGCGAGAGCCGGGAGCACCTCGCCCAGCGTCTCCAGGTAGTCCACCGGCCCCGAGTGGTCGGCGCAGAGGAGCGTGGTCGCGTCCGACTGGCGCAGGATGTAGCGCAGCTCGTGGGCCTTGTAGCGGGTGTTCAGCGCCACCACCACCGCGCCGATCATCGCGCAGCCGTACTGGGCGAAGAGCCACTCGGGTCGCGTGGGCAGCCAGAGCGCGACCTTGTCGTTCTTCTTGACGCCCAGGGCGAGCAGCCCGCGGGCCACCCGCTGCGCCTCGCGATGGAGCTGGGCGTACGTGATGCGCCGGTCGGGCGCCACGATGGCCTCGCACGCGCCCGCGCGTCCGGCCATCGCCGCGACCATCCCGGCGGCGGTCTCCTCGAGGAAGGGATTGCCGTCGCCGGATGGCAGCATGGGCCACATGCTAACGCTTTACAGCGGGCGCGAGATGTGGAAGATGGAGAGCGATGAAGTGCCAGGACGTGCGGCGTACGCTGCCCCTGTTCGTCGACGGGCAGCTCGCGCTCACTGAGTGGGCCATCATTCAGGGGCACCTGCTGGAGTGCGCCGAGTGCCGGAAAGAGGTCGAGCGGCTGCGCGCGGTGGCGAGTGTGCGGGCCCGGGCGACTCACCTTCGCGCGACGGCGATGGCCGTGGCCGCGATGGCGATGATCCTGGTGGTGGCCGTCTTGGGCGGGTATTTCATCTACGAGGGGCGATTCCCCGACGTCCCGTCGTGGAGCACGGTGGCTCCGCCGTGGACCGCCACCCCGACCGCGCCGGTTCCCGGGCCGGTGGAGCCCGCGCCCGCGCCGGTCGCGCGGCCCTCGCCACCACCACCCGCG
>DATFGS010000413.1:0-2713 GCA_035249225.1 Candidatus Methylomirabilota bacterium
GGCCGTGTAGGTGTGATCGGCGAGGAGACCGGGCGACCCGCCCAGCCTCGCGTAGAGCGTGGTCATCTGTCGGGAGGTCCCCCGATCCACGAAGAGCCCGTTGACCGAGGCGAGGAAGTCGTAACCGGTGGTGCCCGCCACCGCCCACCAGTCGGGCAGGGGCTCGCCCGGGCTCAGGATCTTCTCGGCCGCGATCCAGAGCGGCCGGGCGTCGAGCGAGGCCGGCCGCTCGGCGGCGCGGGCGCGGTAGAGGGCCCCGAGCGCCTCCGCCTCCGCGGGCGTCAGCTCCGGCGCCAGCCGGCGCGCGGTGGCCACCAGCGCGCCTTCCTGGAGCCGGCGGAAGTACTCGCCGGGCGCGTAGAGGCCGTCCGGGTGATCCACCCGCAGCGCGGTGACCTTCCCCTCCCCGACGAGCCGGAAGACGAGCTCGTGGGCCGCGTCGAACACCGCGCGCTCCTCCATCCGGATCGCGGCCAGGTGGCTCACGTCGAAGAAGCGCCGGTAGTTCACCTCGTCGCCCGCCACCCGCCAGTCGGCGAGCCGGTAGGTCTGGGTCGAGAGCAGCCGATCGAGCGCGTCGAAGCTCGCGGGATCGCCCGGGGTCCCGTTCATCGCGCGGACCGTGTCCTCGAGGTGCTCGCGGATGTCGGCCGACTCCTTGGTGAGCCCGGCGAGGCGCCGCTTGACGATCTCCTTCTCGCGCAGCCGCTCCGCGAGGCGCGCCGGATCGGTCTCGGTCCGCCCGGGCAGGTGCTCGAGCGCGGTCAGGATGCTGCGCAGCTCCTGGAGGCCCGCGTCCTCCGCGCCGAGCCGGGCCGCGAGGACGTCGAGGCGGTCGGTCAGGATCTGGGCGTAGGTGTCGGGGGCGATGGGCAGGCGCGCCCCCGCGTAGCGCAGGTGGAAGGCGCCGTCCGCCAGCTCGAGCTGGAGCTGCTGCGATTCCAGCGCGCGGCCGTACTGATCGGGGAGAACGGGCAGCAGCACGCGGTCGCGCAGCTCCGGCTTGATCGGGGTCCAGTCGATGTCGAAGAAGCCGGCGCGGGGCGAGGCCCGTCCGTTCTCCAGCACGTCAAGCCACCACGGATTGGCGTCGCCCGCGATGCCCATGTGGTTGGGCACCACGTCGAGGATCAGGCCGAGCCCGCGCGCGGCGAGCGCGGAGGCCAGACGGTCGAAGGCGGCCGCGCCGCCGATCTCGGGGTTGAACGCGTTGTGATCGGTGACGTCGTAGCCGTGGGAGCTGCCGGGGCCGCAGCGGAAGCAGGGCGAGAGGTAGGCGTCGCTCACCCCGAGCGCGTCGAGGTAGGGGCCGAGCGCGGCCACCGCGTCGAAGTCGAGCGTGCTCCCGAGCTGCAGGCGATAGGTGGCGTGACGCTCGCGCCGCAGCGCGGCCGCCGCCTGCTGGAACAGCGCGCCGACATCGATCATGCGCTAGAGGTGGGTCAGGGTCTCCCGCGGATGCGGCTCGCGGTTGCGCAGGTGCCGCTCGAGGATCTGGCGGGCCAGCGCGCGGCCCCCGAGGCCGAAGGCCAGCGCGAGCGCGAAGATCAGGCCGCCGAAGGTGATGCCGAAGGCCACCAGCACCATCTCCTTGCCGATGCCGAGGTGGGTGATCGCGGTCGCGCTCGCGAAGAGCAGGACCCCCCAGCGGATCGCGCGCGCGAGCAGCCGCGCCTCGGGCACGCGCGCGTTGACCGCCGCGATCAGCGCGCCCTCCCCCAGGAAGTTGGCCACGAGCCAGCCGACCAGGAGGATCAGGGCCGCGCCCATCACGCTCGGAACCCATGAGAACACGAACTCGGTGAGCCGGCCGGTGCCGGGGATCGCCAGCGCGTCGATGGCCATCGAGAGGAACAGGATCAGGATGCTCCAGAAGACGACGAGCCCGAGCACCTGCGAGGGCGGCCGGCGCACGCCCGCGCGGCTCAGCTGCGAGACGATGCCCCAGCTCTCCGCGCGCCGGTCGAAGGCCACCGCCTGGGCCACGCGCCGGGTCACCCGAGCGGCGATCCATGCGCCGGCGAGGCCCACCACCGCCAGGGTCAGCATCGCGAGGACCCCCGGCAGCACGAGGACCAGCCGCGTCTTCAGATCCGCGAGTGCGGCCCACACGAGATCACCCCACATGTCCGTCATGATCCGCGCCTCCTTCCGTGCGTTGCGGTGCGGGAATGCCTCACGGTATCACGCGCGGAAGGCCGCAGAAAGGCTGCCGGCCCCGCCCGCGCGCGGTCATGACGGTGTTACCGGCATCGGTAACGTTTACCCGCTTCGCGCGCGGTCGGGCGAGCTCGCGGCCCGGGCCGCGTGGGTGTGGCCGCCGATTTTCGTGCGCTTGGGCGGCGGTCACGCGCGGGCGGCTTCTGGCACAGGGCTTGCCACTCCTCCGAGCCCATGAGCCTCACGCGGAAGCGCCGGTGAGTCCCGCGGCCCGGCCACGACCGGCGGTGCGCGAGCGGATCGCGCAGGCGTTCACGCAGGTCGAGGACGTGCTCTACGTGGGGATCGGCGTGGTGCTCGCGGCCGGCGCCCTCGGGCTCCTGATCAACGCGGCGGCGACGTTCACGCGCAGCGTCGGAGCCGGGGCGGTCGGCGGCAGCGTGGTGGCGGTGCTGGACCAGCTCCTGCTGATCCTGATGATGATCGAGATCCTCTACACGGTGCAGGTGTCGTTCCGGGAGCACGTGCTCGTGCCGGAGCCCTTCGTGCTGGT
>DATFGS010000414.1:0-1775 GCA_035249225.1 Candidatus Methylomirabilota bacterium
CTACCGGCTCGTCAGACCGCGGGAGCTGGGGGGTCTGCAGGCCGACCCGCTCACCTATCTGCGGACGGTCGAGCTGCTGGCCGAGGCTTCCGGCTCGGTCGGCTGGAACCTCTGCAACAACAATATCGCCCAGCTGGTCACGCTCGGCTTGCCGGACGGAGGCATCCGGGAGATCTACGGGCCCGGCGGTGACCTCGCCGTCGCCGGCACCGCCGTGCAGGGCGGTGGCCGGGCGGTACCTGTCGACGGTGGCTACCGGGTCACCGGTCGCTGGCCATTCGGCACCGGGTGCCAGGAGAGCCCCTGGATGCTGGGCAGCTTCCAGATCCTCGATGGCGACCAGCCGCGCCGGAGTCCGGATGGCGCCTCGGTCTACTGGCGCGGCGTCTTCCATCGCGCCGAAACGCAGATCGTCGCGGGAAGCTGGGATGTGTCCGGGCTCCGTGCGACCGGCAGCTTCGACTGGACGGTCGACGATGTCTTTCTGCCGGAGCGGCGAACGATGGTCCACGCCGGTGTCCCACTCGACAACCAGTGGAGCCACTGGCCGGGAGTCTCGTACGCGCTTCCCGCACAGGCCTGGGTCGGGCCACATCACAGCGCCGTGATCACCGGCATCGCCCGGGCCGGCATCGACGCGCTGATCGAGCTGGCCGTCGAGAAGACGCCACGCGGCCGGACCAGTCGTCTCTGCGACAACCCGCAAGTGCAGGACGCGATCGGCCGGGCCGACGCGATCCTGAACGCGGGCCGAGCGTATCGCAGCGCGACGATCACGGAGATGTGGAACACGATCGCGGCCGGGGAAGACACAACGCTGGAGCAGCGCGCCCGGTGCCGGCTGGCCGCCGTCCACGCCGCCGACTGCGCCCGCGAGGCGATGGACCTGGTGTACCGCCAGGGTGGCAGCACGTCCTTCCGGCGCGAGAGCCGTCTGGCCGAGTGCTGGCGCGATCTCCAGGTCGTCGGTCAGGCGGTCACCATCATGCCGGAGTGGTACCCGATGGGCGGCCGGGTCTTCATGAAGATGGACCCGGGCCCGCGGCTGCGCTAGCGACAGCGGCACCGGTTTGGCCGAGCAGTGACGACGTCCGCGGGCTCACGCATCACGCGCCGGGCGGCCCTGAGCGGGGCGGCGGGCCTGGTGGTGACCGCGCTCGCGGGACCGGTCGCCGCGCAGGACCGGACCCGGAGGATCCCGCAGCCGGAGCGTCCCGGGCGCGAGGCCTTCATGGAGCGCGCCTTCGAGATGCGCCGCCTCGCGGTGGAGCGGGGCGACCAGCCCTACGGCGCGGTGATCGTCAAGGCCGACCGGATCGTCGGGGAGGGCGCGAGCGCGGTGGTCACCGACGGCGATCCCACCGCCCACGCTGAGATGGTGGCGATCCGGGATGCCGCGCGGCGGCTGGGCTCGCGCGACCTGTCGGGCTGCGAGATGTACGGCACCGCTCCGGCCTGCCCGATGTGCGAGGCGGCGGCCTACTGGGCCCGCATCACCCGGCTGCTCCACGGCGCGACGATCGTGGACGCCGGCCCGCCACGCCTGCGGTAGCTCGCCCGACGCGGCGGGCGACGCGGCTCAGGCCCCGCCGACCTTCTCGCGCCGCACGCGGATACCGGCCGCCTCCCGGTCCCAGGTGTCCGGCGTCACGCCCTCGGCGCGCAGGCGGTGCTTTTCCGCCTTCTGCGTGGGGGTCTTCGGGAGCTCGGCCGCGATGCGCACGTAGCGGGGAATCATGAAGTGCGCCAGGCGGGGCCGCAGGAAGTCGATCAGC
>DATFGS010000415.1:0-9797 GCA_035249225.1 Candidatus Methylomirabilota bacterium
CACAGGAGCGGGGCGGCGGCCGAGAGCGCGGGGCGGCGCGCGAGCCGCGCTAGCTCAGGGGGTAGACGGGCCGGCCGTCGACCGTCCGCAGGGCGGGCGACGGCGTGTGCTCCGTCGCCCCCGAGTCCAGGATGTGCAGGACCCGCCAGCCGCGCACCAGCAGCGCGTCCGAGAGGAGCCCGCGATGACATCGCGACGGCTCCGCCTCCGCGCACATGATCGCGGTCGCGCCCGCGTCCGCCAGCGTCTCCAGCCGCTCGAGGCCGTGCCGGAACTCGTCGGTCTGCATGTGATCGGCGTAGCCACGGAATCCCGCGCCGCGCAGCCCCAGGTTGACCGAGTCCGGCCGCGCCCGCCGCATGCCGCCGAGCGCGGGCAGGTGCACGTAGCCGATCCCGGCCGCCTCGAGGCATGCCGCGAGGGCCTCGCGATCGAACTGCGGATTGTGGCGGGAGCGGGGCAGGCTCCGGACGTCGGCCAGCGTCACGATCCCGTGCATCCGCAGCAGGCCGACGAAGACGTCGGCGGGGCGCGTCGAGTGCCCGAGGGTGTGGAGGGTCCGCATCGCGAGGGTCGCCTGAAGACTAGCGCGTGGCGCCGGACCCGCGCAAAAGCGGCCGGACACGGCAATCCGTGCCCGGCCGCGACCGCCCAGCGTCGGGACGCTACGAGGCCAGGGCCACGTAGAGGCTGGTGCCGTCTCGCTGGATCATGACGAGCACCGGCGCGCCCTTGGGGTGCTTGTCCAGCACGCGCTTCATCTGCGGGGCGTCCGCCACCGCCTGGCGATCCACCTCGGTGATGACGTCGCCCGCCCGGATTCCCGCGTTCTCGGCCGGGCTGCCACTGCGTACGTCGCGCACGACCACCCCGCGCGGCTCGGCCAGCTTGAGCTCCCTGGCGACGCTCGGGGTCACCGTCTCGACCATGAGGCCGAGCGGCCCCTTCTCGTCCTCGCCCTGCGCCACCATCGGCTGGCCGGGCTCGTCCATCCGCGCGATCGTGACGTTGAGCGCCACCGTCTTGCCCTCACGGACCACCGTGACGGGAACCTGGCGGCCCACCGCGGTGGCGGCCACCAGCTTCGGAAGATCCGCGGACGTCGCCACCTTCCGGCCGTCGTACTGCGTGATGACGTCGCCGGCCTTGATTCCCGCCCGCGCGGCGGGAGACTTGTCCTGCACGCCCGCGACCAGGGCGCCGGTGCCATCCGCCACGTTGAAGCCCTTCGCGAGCTCGGCGGTGAGGGGCTGGATGGTCACGCCGAGCCAGCCCCGCGTCACCTTGCCGGACGCGCCGAGCTGGGTCACGACGGTCTTGGCCTGGTTGATCGGGATCGCGAAGCCGATGCCCACCGAGCCGCCGTTCTGGCTGAAGATGGCGGCGTTGATGCCGACCGCCTGGCCGCGGGCGTTGATGAGCGGCCCGCCGCTGTTGCCGGGGTTGATGGACGCGTCGGTCTGGATGAAGTCGTCGTACGGCCCCTGGCCGATGACGCGGCCGGTGGCGCTGACGATGCCGGTGGTCACGGTCCGCTCGAGGCCGAACGGGTTGCCGATGGCCATCACGGGCTCGCCGACCTGGAGCTGGGCCGAATCACCGAGCGGGATCACCGGCAGGCCGGTCGCCTCGACCTTGAGCAGTGCGAGATCGGTCTTGGGATCGCGCCCGACCACCTTGGCGGGCATCTCCCGGCCGTCGTCGATCTTGACGCGGATATCGGCGGCGCCCTCCACCACGTGGTTGTTGGTCACGATGTAGCCGGCCGGGTTGATGATGAAGCCCGAGCCCATGCTGCGCACGGTGCGCCGCGACGGCGGCGCCTCGCCGAAGCGCCGGAAGAACTGCTGGAGCTGCTCGTTGTCCCCGAACGGGCTCTGGTTGCCGAACGGGCTCTGGAGCTGGACGCGCTCTTCCACGCGCCGGGTGCTGATGTTGACGACCGCCGGCTTGAGCGCTCGGGTCAGCTCGACCCAGTTCGCGGTGGGCGCGGCCGCGGCGGGCGCGACCGGCACCGGCCGCTCGCTCCAAAGCGGCGCGGACGTGTTCGTGTGGCCGAGATGCGGCGCGAGCGCCACGAGGCCGATGACGGCGGCCGCCACGACCCCCAGCCAGGCCGCGCGAGTTCTGGTGACGAATCGGTTCATGGGCGTGTTCCTCCTCGAAGGATCGAACTGGCTGATGTCACCGTAGCCCGGCCGCATGAGGGCCGGGTGAGGCGGAGATGAGAACTCGCTTAGGCGGCCGGGGCCAGCGGGAGGCGGAGCACGAACCGGCTGCCCGCGCCGGGCCGGCTCTCCGCCGAGAGCGTCCCGCCGTGCGCGACCGCGATGGAGCGGGCGATGGCCAGCCCGAGGCCGGCTCCGCCGGTGTCGCGGGCGCGGGCCGCGTCGAGGCGCACGAAGGGCTCGAAGATCCGGTCCGCATCGCCCGGCGCGATGCCGATGCCGGTATCGGCCACGGTGACCGCCGCGGTGCCGTCCTGGGTGGCCAGGCCGAGCTCGACCTTGCCGCCCGGCGGGGTGTACTTGATCGCGTTCTCGACCAGGTTGAGCAGGGCGCGGCGCAGCGCGGGCCCGTCGCCCCGCACGGGGGCGGACGCCATCGCGTCGATGCGCACGGACACCCCGGCGGCCTGCCCGAGCCGGGCGCCCGCGTCGAAGACGTCCATTAGCAGCGGCTCCAGGTCCACCGGCTGGCGGATCACGTCCGGCCCCGCGCTCGAGCGCGAGAGCAGGAGCAGGTCCTCGGCCAGCCGGACCAGCCGCTCGACCTCCTCGAGGCTCGAGACGAGCACCCGCCGGTACTCCATGGGCGTGCGCTCGGCCCGCAGCGCCACCTCGATCCCGCCGCGGAGCGCGGCCAGCGGGGTCCGGAGCTCGTGGGCCGCGTCGGCCGCGAATCGCCGGGTCTGGGTGAAGGCCGCGTCGAGACGCGCGAGCATGCCGTTCAGCGTCTCGGCCAGCCGCTCCATCTCGTCGCCGGTGCCCGGCCGCTCCACCCGGCGGCTCAGGTCCTCGGCGGTGATGCGCCGGGCGGTCCGGGTCATCTCGTCCACCGGACGGAGCGCGGCTCGCGCGATGACCGCCCCGCCGAGCGCGGCGAGCCCGACGCCCAGCGGAATCAGCACGATCAGGGTGTGCAGGTAGCGGTCGAGGAGGGCCTCCGCGGACCGCAGCGACATCCCCACCTGCACGATGTCCACCACGCGCCCCCCGCGGACGATCGGCATCGTGAACACGCGGAGCGGCTCCGCGCGGGGCCCCGCGACGGTCTCGAGCGTGCTCTCGCCCTGCGCGGCGCGGGCGCGGGCCGCCGCGGACAGCGGCAGGGCGTCGCCGCGCGGCCGGCTCCCGAAGGCGTGCGGACGGCCTTCGGGATCGAGCAGGCGGAAGAACTTGTCGTAGAGCTCGGGCCCGAGCATCTCGCGGAGCAGCGCCTCGACCTCGCTCTCGGGCCGGTCGGGCGCGCCGGTCTCCCGGATGGCCCGCGCGACCGCGAGCAGGGAGGCGTCGAGGTCCTGGTGCACGGTGCGGCGCAGCCAGGAGTAGGACAGCGCGGCGATCGCGACCAGGATCACGAGCAGGAGGCCGCTGTACCAGAGCGTGAGCCGCGTGCGGATGGACAGCGCGCTCACGGCTCGAGGCTCAGCGAGTAGCCCGCGCCCCGCACCGTCTGCACCAGCCGGGGCTCGCCGTCCGCGTCGATCTTGCGGCGCAGGTAGCCGACGTACACGTCCACGATATTGCTCTGCGGATCCCAGTCCATGCCCCAGACGTGCTGGGTGATCATGGGCCGGGTGAGCACCCGGCCCGCGTTGCGCAGGAAGTACTCGAGCAGCGCGTACTCGCGCGCGGTGAGCGAGATGCGGCGCCGGCCGCGCGTCACGACGCGGGTGGCCGGATCCAGGGAGAGGTCCGCGAGCCGGAGCACCGGCTCGGCGGCGCCGCGGCCGCGCCGGAGCAGCGCGCGCACCCGCGCGAGCAGCTCCTCGAAGGCGAAGGGCTTGGCCAGGTAGTCGTCGGCACCCGCGTCGAGGCCGGCCACCTTGTCGGCCACCGCGTCGCGGGCGGTCAGGAGCAGCACCGGGGCCTGGATCCGGCGCGCCCGGAGGGTCCGGAGCACGCTCAACCCGTCCCGGCGGGGGAGCATGACGTCGAGCACGATCAGATCGTACGGGGGACCGGCCGCCACCGCGTCGAGCGCGGCCTCGCCGTCGGCGGCCACCTCGACCGCGTGGCCCTCCTCCACCAGCCCCTGGCGGACGAAGGCCGCGACCTTCCGCTCGTCTTCGACCACGAGGATGCGCATCTCGGATGTAGAATCTCACACATGCTCGAGCGGGTGGACCGCGTCCAGATGGCGGTGGCCGACGCCGGCCCCGCCGCGCGCGCATTCCAGGACATCCTGGGCGCGGAGGTGGTGCGCGAGGAGGCCAGCGACTACCTCAACGCGCGGCGCACCATCCTGGCGCTCGGGGCGAGCGAGGTCGAGCTGTGCGCGCCGCGCGGCGCCGGGATCGTCCGCGCTCATCTCGACCGGTGGGGGCCCGGCTTGCTCACCGCCGGCTTCTCGGTGGCGAGCGTGCCCGCCCTGCGGGCGCATCTCATCGCGGAGGACGTCGAGTTCACGAACGAGGGCGACCAGACCTACCTCGAGCCCGGCGAGACCGTCGGGATGCGGGTGGTGATCAGCCCCTCGGGCACGCGCGCCGCCACCGGGCTCGTGCACCATCTCTACGAGGTCACCAACACGATCGAGTCCGACTGGACCGCCGCCGCGCAGCGCTACACGCGCCTCTTCGGCCTGGACCCGGCGCGCTTCTCGCCCATCCACAGCGATCGCTTCGGCTACACCGGCACGCTCGCCCTCTTCGATCCCCCCGCGCGGCTCGACCGCATCGAGATCTCGCAGGTGACCGATCCCCGGAGCCCGATGGGGCGCTGGGCGGCCAAGCGCGGCGACTCGCTCTACATGTGCTACGCCGAGACCGACGACGTGGGCGCGATCACGCGGCGGCTCACCCGCCACCAAGCCCGCTTCACCCCGCGCGGCGGCGATCCGCTCGCGGAGCGGGACGGGCTCTGGATCCACCCCAGCGCGCTCTCCGGCCTGCTGCTCGGCATCTCGCGCACCACGGTGGCGTGGGAGTGGTCGGGCCGGCCCGAGCTCGTCGCTCACTGAGACAATGGAGGCCCAATCGTGATCGATCTCTACAGCGACACCCTGACCCGGCCCACTCCCGATATGCGCCGCTTCATGTGCGAGGCCGAGGTGGGCGACGAGCAGAAGGGCGAGGACCCGACCGTGAACCTGCTGCAGCAGATGGTCGCCGATCTGCTCGGCAAGGAGGCGGCGCTGTACCTCCCCTCCGGCACCATGTGCAACGAGATCGCGGTCAAGGTGCACACCCGGCCCGGCGACGAGGTGCTGGCCGACCGCACCTCGCACCTCATCCACTTCGAGGGCGGCGGCCCCGGGCTGCTCTCGGGCGTGCTCATGTCCTCGCTCGACGGCGAGCGCGGCGTCTTCACCGGCGCGCAGGTGCGCGCCGGGATGCATCCGCGCTCCCGCTACATGCCCCCCACCCGCCTGGTCTCGGTGGAGAACACCAGCAACCTGGGCGGCGGCCGGGTGTGGTCGCTCGCCCAGGTGGAGGACGTGAGCCGCGCCGCCCGCGGGCTCGGCCTCGCGACCCACATGGACGGGGCGCGGCTGCTCAACGCGGTGGTCGCCTCGGGCACCCCCGCGCGCGCCTACGCCGCGCTGGTGGATTCGATCTGGATCGACTTCAGCAAGGGCCTCGGCGCCCCGGTCGGCGCGTGCCTGGCCGGCTCGCGCGCCTTCATCGAGGAGGCGTGGCGCTACAAGCAGGCGCTGGGCGGCGCGATGCGGCAGGCCGGCATCATCGCGGCGGGCGGCGTCTACGCGCTCCGCCACCACGTGAGCCGGCTCGCGGAGGACCACGACAACGCCAAGGCCTTCGCGCGCGGCATCGCGGGCCTGCGCGGGATCGGGCTCGACCCGGCCCACGTCGAGACCAACATCGTGATCTTCGACGTGGCGGGCACCGGCCTCACCGGCCAGGCCCTGGCCGACCGGCTGCTGGCCACCCCCGCGAACGTGCGGCTCAGCGTGATGGGCGAGCACCGCCTGCGCGCGGTCACCCACCTCGACGTCTCGCGCAAGCAGATCGACGCCGCGGTCGAGGCCATGGCGGCCGTCACCGCTTGACAGACGCGGGCGCCGCGTTTAGCGTCCGGGGGATGACCGCCGCCGCGATCTCCCCCGAGCAGCTCGCCACGCTCCTCGAGCAGCCCTCCCCGCACGCCCTGCTGGACGTGCGCGAGCGCGCCGCCTTCGAGCGCGGGCACATCTACCGCGCGACGCCCCTGCCCCGCCGGCTCATCGAGCTGCGCCTGCCCGCGCTGGTGACCGCGGCCGGGACGCTCATCGTCCTCTACGACGACGACGGGAGCCTCTCCGCGCTCGCCGCGGCCACGCTGGCCGAGATGGGCTACACCGAGGTCTTCGTGCTGGCCGGCGGGCTCGAGGCCTGGCGGAGCGCCGGGCAGCCGGTGGTCCAGGGCCTCAACGTACCGAGCAAGGTCTTCGGCGAGCGGGTGCTGCACGACTTCAAGACGCCCGAGGTCAGCTGCCTCGAGCTCTCCGCGCAGATGGCGGAGGGCCGCGACATGGTCATCGTGGACACCCGCACGCCCGAGGAGTACTCGCGCGGCTGCCTGCCCGGCGCGTGGAGCATGCCCGGCGGCGAGCTGGTGCTCCGCATCGGCGAGCTGGTCAAGAGCCCCGAGCAGACCATCGTCGTGCACTGCGGCGGGCGGACCCGCTCCTACCTGGGCGCCGAGTCGCTCCGGCGCATGGGATTGCCCAACCCGATCGTGGCGGTGAAGAACGGCACGATGGGCTGGCAGCTCGACGGCCTCGAGCTCGAGCGCGGCGCGACCCGCTGGCCGCCCGCCCCCTCCGCGCAGAGCCGCGCGCGCGCGATCGAGATCGCCACCCGCGTGGCCGCGGAGGACGGCACCCCGCTCGTCTCGGCGGACGCGGTCGCCGAGCGCTGGAGCCGGCGCGAGCGCGAGAACGTGACGATGTTCGACGTGCGGACCCGCGAGGAGTACGACGCCGGGCACGTGCCCGGCTCGAGCTGGGTGCCCGGCGGCCAGGCGGTGCAGGCCACCGACGACAACACGGCGGTGCGCGCGGGCTGGCTGGTCCTGATCTGCGACGGCTCCGGCCGCTCGGTCATGACCGCGGGCTGGCTCAAGCGCATGGGCTTCCCCCACGTGGCGGTGCTGGACGGCGGCGTGCCCGCGTGGGAGCGCTCGGGCCGGCCGCTCGAGACCGGCGAGCCGGTCGTGACGCCGTTCGGCTTCGAGGCGGCCCGGCGCGTGGTCGAGCAGGTGCCGCCCGGGACGGCGGGAGACGCGGTCGTGCTGAGCGTGGATCCAAGCGACGCCTACCTGCGCGGGCACGTGCCCGGCGCGCAGTGGATCGGGCGCGGCCGTCTCGAGCTGCTCGTCGGGCGCGCGGCGCCCGACACGCGCGCCGCGGTGCTCGTCACCTGCGCCGACGGCGTGCAGTCCACCCTGGCCGGCGCGACGCTCCGGCGCATGGGCTATGCCGCCGCCCGCGTGCTGGACGGCGGGCTCGCAGCCTGGAAGGCGGCCGGGCTCCCGGTGGAGACCGGACCCGGCATCATGCTCGGCGAGACGGACGACGTCGTGCAGAAGCCCTACGAGCGCGGGCGCGCCGCGATGGAAGCCTACCTCCGCTGGGAGGAAGCGCTCGACCAGCGCGGGGTGAGCCCGCACGAGCTCCTGCCTCCGCGATGACCGCGTTCGGCCGGGACCCGCTGGTGAGCACCGAGTGGCTGGCCGCCCATCTGGGCGAGCCCGATCTCCGCGTGGTGGACGCCACCTTCTATCTCCCGCACCTCAAGCGCGACGCGCGCGCCGAGTTCGAGCAGGCCCACCTGCCCGGCGCCGTCTTCTTCGACATCGAGACGATCTCGGACCACGCCGATCCCCTGCCCCACATGCTGCCGGATCCTCGGGATTTCGCTCAGGCGGTCGGCGCGCTCGGCATCGGCACCGGCGATCGCGTGGTGGCCTACGGCGGCCGCGGGCTCATCGCCTCCGCGCGCGTGTGGTGGACCTTCCGCGTCTTCGGTCACGAGCGCGTGGCGGTGCTCGACGGCGGCTCGGCCAAGTGGAAGAAGGAAGGCCGGACGGTCGAGTCGGGCACGCCGTCCCCGGCCCCGCGCTCCTTCGCGGCCACGCTCCACAAGGAGCTGGTGGCCGATCTCGACCGCATGCTCGCGACCCTCGAGCGGCGCGACGCCCAGATCATCGACGCGCGCTCGCGCGGCCGCTTCGCGGCCACCGAGCCCGAGATCCGGCCCGGGCTCCGGGGCGGCCACATTCCCGGCAGCCTGAACCTGCCCTACAACGAGCTGTTCGCGCCCGACGACGACGTGCTGCGTCCGGACGCGGACGTGCGGAGCGCCTTCCAGGGCGCGGGCCTCGACCTGGCGCGTCCGGTGGTCGCCACCTGCGGCTCCGGCGTGAGCGCGGCGGTGCTGGCGCTCGCGATGTACCGGCTGGGCCGGCACGACGCGGCGGTCTACGACGGCTCGTGGACGGAGTGGGGCGGCCGCGCCGACACCCCCGTCGTCCCCTGACCGGAGCCCGACGATGGCGTCCGAGACCTACACGCTGGAGCGGTTCGTGGCCGACCTCGACCGGATCACCGAGCGCGAGACCGCGCCGGAGGCCATCACCGCCCAGATCGCGCCGCTCCTCGGCCGGCTCGTGAAGAACCCCGACGCGATCCCCGCCCGGTTCCGCGGGCGCGCCCCGGACGGCGGCCGCGGGCGCTTCATGCTCCACCGCGCGCCGCGCTTCAACGTCACCTCGGTGGTGTGGCGGCCCGGCGACCGGGCGGCCGCCCACAACCACGAGACCTGGGGCGTGATCGGCGTCATCGACAACGAGATCGAGGAGACACGCTATCACGTCCAGGAGGCCCCGGGCGAACGAGCCACGCTTCGAATTCAGAGCGTGACCCGTCACGGGGCCGGCGCGGTGTCACGCCTGGTCCCGCCCACCGACGAGGTGCACGCCATGCACAACCCGACCGCGCGCGACACCGTGGAGATCCACGTGTACGGCCGCGACCTCTACGGGCTGCACCGCAAGACCTGGGCCGACAACGGGCGCGTCTCGCCGCTCGTCAGCCCGAAGTACGTCAACTGCTGACCCCTCACCCGCAGATCAGGAGGACCGCACCATGTCGCTGAGACTCGGAGACACCGCACCCGACTTCACCGCCGAGACCACCCAGGGCCCCGTGAAGTTCCACGACTGGATCGGAGAGGACTGGGCGATCCTCTTCTCGCACCCGCGCGACTACACTCCGGTGTGCACCACCGAGCTGGGCTACGTGGCGCGCCTGCAGGGGGAGTTCGCCAAGCGCCACGTCAAGTGCATCGGGCTCTCGATCGACCCGGTGGACTCGCACAAGGGCTGGATGGCCGACATCAAGGAGACGCAGGGCCACGAGCCGAAGTTCCCGGTGATCGCGGACCCGGAGCGGAAGGTCGCCAATCTCTACGGCATGATGCACCCCGCGCACGACGAGGTGTACACCGTGCGCACCGTGTTCGTCATCGACCCCAAGAAGAAGATCCGGCTCATGATCACGTATCCCCAGACCACCGGCCGCAACTTCGACGAGATCCTGCGCGTGATCGACTCGCTCCAGCTCACCGACGG
>DATFGS010000416.1:0-11018 GCA_035249225.1 Candidatus Methylomirabilota bacterium
CGCGCAGGAGGCGGCGCACCGCGTCCTCGGTGAGGCCCGCCCACAGCTCGTCCAGGTCGCGAGGCGAGAACCCCTGGCCGCGGAGCGCGGCGCTCCACTCGCGCGCCAGCTCCTGCACGAGGCGGTCGCGCTCGAGCGCCAGACGGCGCGCGCGCTTGATCAGCTCGGGAAGCCGGGGGGCCATGCCCGATCTACTCCTTCACGAGCCGGCGGACCGAATCGAGCAGGTTCGCTTCCCAGCGCCCGGTGGAGACGCACTGGAACACGCGATCGGTCTTGAGCTTGCCCGAGCCACCGCGCCGGTAGCCGTGCGTGGTCATCTTGGTGTTGACCTGGATCAGGGTGGCCCCGTTCGGCCCCGGGGCCACGAAGAGCGTGAACGAGCCGGTGGCCTCGCCCTCGAGCTGCACCTCGCCGATCCGGCCGCAGTCGGCGTAGACGCCGATCGGGGAGATGAACTCGTCGGTGGAGATCACCCCCGAGTCCTTGGCCACCACGCGCAGCGGCACGTTCTCTCCCGCGAGCGCCCGCACGAGGGCGCGCCACGTCGTGTCGTAACCCGCGGCCGCCTCGTCGCGGTAGGGCGGCGGGGCGATCGGCGAGACGACCGGCCGCGAGCACCCGGTGAGCGCGACCATCGAGAGGGCGATGGCGAGGGCCGTCGAGAGCGCCGCGACGTCACGGCGGGAAGGCCGCATCATGCGCAACATTCTACCCTTCTACCCCTTGTGATGATCGATCCCGCGATACGCGCGGATGAAGCGCACGATGCGGGCCTCGTCGAGATCGTCGAAGGCGTCGAGCCGCGTCCACGCGGTGAGCGCGATGCGCGTGCGCATCCCGGGATAGGGCGCCAGGATCACCTGCGTCTCGTAGCGCCGCACGATCTCGGTGAGCTTCGCGATCAGGTCGGGGCACGGGGTGGCGCAGTGGTACTGCACCATCACGCCGCCGTCCTCGAGATTGTGGACCTGCAGCTCCCGGACGATCGGCTCGGTGTGAATGCCCCAGGGCGCGATGTACGGCATGTGCGGGCCCGACGTGGGCGGATCCGAGTTGTAGGGCACGTGCGGCTGGGTCGCGAGCTCGATGTGGGCGTTGCCGAGGTCCGCGAGCTTGACCCCGGGCAGATCGGCCGCCGCGCGATACGCCCAGTAGCCGACGACGGCCGCCGCGACGATCGCGACGGTGAGCCCGGTCAGCCACAGGTGCCGGCGACGGGCGCCGTCGCGCCCCGGCCGAACCTTCTCCGCCTTCTGCGCCTTGTTCCTGTCCATCGACGAATCCTCCGAGCCCGGACGGCCAGGCGGGATGGCGGAAGCGTGTGGGAGTCGAACCCACCTCCGACTTGTCTAGAGCCGGACGCCGGATTTGAAGTCCGGGAGGCCCACCGGGATCCTAGACGCCTCCGAGCCAACTTCGCCTGAAATCAGGGCATTTCAGTGTACCACCCAACGGCGGTCCGGGAGGCGGGCCGCGGGACCCGGCGGGGGCGCGTGCTACCCTCGGCTGGTGAGCCGGATCTGGTGGTGGCTGGCACCGGCCGGCCTCGTTCTGGCGCTCCTGCCGGGAGGCCGAGCCGCCCTGGGCGACGGTGCGGGGCCGCGGCCGATCTCCCCTGCCGAGGAGCTGTTCCTGGAGCGCCACTGGCGGGTGCCCATCCCGCCCCAGGGCGAGGCCCCGGCCTCGTTCGCGCCCCTCGAGCGATCGCTCGCCCCGCGGGATTGCGGGGCGTGTCATCCGACCCAGTACGAGGACTGGCGCGGCAGCATCCACGCCCGCAGCATGGGTCCCGGCATTGCCGGCCAGCTCGTGGAGCTGGCGCGGCGCGATCCGGCGGGCGCGCGCGGCTGCCTCGTCTGCCACGCCCCGCTCGCCGAGCAGTCCCCCCTGACCCGGGCCGCGACCGGGCTCGAGCCCAACCCGGCATTCGACCCCGGGCTGCAGCACGAGGGCGTCGTGTGCGCGAGCTGCCACGTGCGTGGGCATCAGCGCTTCGGCCCCCCGCCCCGATCCGACGCCCAGGGTCTCCGCGTCCCGCGCGCCCAGCTGCCCCACAACGGCGCCACCTACACGGGCGCGTACGAGCGGGCCGAGTTCTGCGCCGCCTGCCATCAGTTCGGGCCGAGCGGCCCGAGCCTGAACGGCAAGCCGCTCGAGAACACCTACGAGGAGTGGCGGACGAGCCCGGCCGCGCGCCGCGGGCTGGCCTGCCAGAGCTGCCACATGCCGGACCGGCGCCACCGGTGGCGCGGCATCCACGATCCGGAGATGGTGAAGTCGGGCGTGCGGGTGACCCTGGCGCTCGACCGCGCCCGGTACCGGACGGGGCAGCGGCTACGGGCGACCGTGACGGTCGCGAGCGTGAACGTGGGCCACTACTTCCCGACCTACGTGACGCCGCAGGTGGTGGTCCGCGCGGTGCTGCTGGGCGCCGACGGCCGGCCGATCGCGTCGACGGAGCAGGAGGGGATCATCGGCCGCCAGGTGCCGCTCGATCTCTCGCGCGAGATCGCGGACACGCGCATCCCACCCGGCGGCCGCTTCGTGCTGCGCTATGATCGCGGTCTCGACGCCCCGGGGCTCGCCCTCCGGGTGACCGTCACCGTGTACCCGGATCACTTCTACACGGGCTTCTTCGCCGCCCTCCTCGAGACGGGAGCGGGCGCGGGCGAGGCCGAGCTCCGGGAGGCCCTGGAGGCGACGCGCCGGTCGCCCTTCGAGATCTTCGCGCGCGAGGTGCCGCTGACCTGACGGCGGGCGGCCTTCGCCCGTCCCCCCGGCGCGGGCGACGGATCCACGGGCGCGATGTGGCCCATGTCCGGTTCGAGCTGCAGCGTGTCGGCGATCTTGGTGTAGCTCGAGAACATCTGCGTCACCCCGAGCACCTCCATCGCGCCGCGCTCGCTCGCGCCGAGCCGCCGCATCTCCGCCAGGTGGAACGCGGCGCCGAAGGGGGAGCGCGAGGTCAGCGACACCGCGAAGGCCAGCGCCTCCTTGACCCGGCGGGAGAGCCGGTTGTCGTCGAAGGCACGCCGGACGGCCCGCCAGACGTCCACCGCATAGGCCGGATCGTGGGCGATCAGGCGGAAGGGCAGCGGCACGTCCGCGGCATGGTAGAACGCGCGAACGTCGTCGAAGAGGGCGCGCGCCTCCGGGGACGCCGCGGCCGCTTCGAGCGCGGGCAGACCGGACGTGCTCGGGCCCAGGGCGTCGGCCACCACGTTGAGCGCGTTCGTCACGCCCACCACCTGGGCGGCCTCGTACCACAGCGCGTCGTCCTTCATCCCCTGCAGCTTCCCGGCTGCAGTATGCGCGCGTACTCAGTAGTTGCAGGCGTTGACGCCGCTCACCACCGCGGCGACCATCTCCTTCTCGGCGCGAGAGAACTCGCCCGGGCTCATCGCGCGCTTCATGGCGCGCCCGTGGGGCCCCCCGAACTCCGGATCCCACGCCATCACCCGGCTCATGGCCGGCGGCTCCGCGAAGTCGTAGCCGAACCAGAGCTTCGAGAGCTCGAAGGCCTTCTGGGCGGCCGGGGGATACTCGGATGCGTCGCGCAGACGAACCGTGGGCATGACGTGCCTCCCGCCGGGGCTCAGCGACCGCCGGCCAGCGGGGGGAACACCGACAGCACGTCGCCCTCGACCAGCTGCTGCCCCGGGGCGGCGTCACGGCCGTTGACGACGGTCAGACGCTCCAGCTCGGATGGAATCCGCAGGGAGTGTATCACCTGATCGACGGTGGTGCCGTTGGGCACGTCGAGCACCACGTGGTCCCCGCGGGTCCCCGGCGGCAGGTAGCCGCGCAGGGTCGCCGTGAGGTGGACCGCCACCCTCACGGTCTAGCGGAAGCCGCCCTGTTCCGAGTCCGCGTGGCGGGCCGCGGCGGCGATGCGGAGCCGATCGCCGGGGAAGATGCGGGCGCCGTTCTCGAGATCGTTCCAGCGAGACAGCTGCTGGACGGAGACACCGTACCGCTTGGCAATGCCGCCGATCGTGTCGCGCGGCTGCACGACGTGAACGCCGGCGGTGACCCGCTCCGCGGCCTGGATCTTTCGCTTGCCGCGATCGCCGGTCCGGGACGCGACCGCGACCCTGCGCGCCTCGGCCTCGCGATCGAGGCCGGCCTGGAGCGCGGGCCCGCTGCCGCGCGGGACCTTCAGGTGATACGAGGAGTCGGGCGGCGTCTGCTTCAGCCGCAGCTCGGAGTTGAGCCGGATCAGCTCCTCGAGCGGGATGCCGGAGAGCGAGGCGACGTGCTTGAGGCTGGTGGCTCTCGGCACCGTGATCTGCTCGTAGCTCAGGGGCTCGTCCGGCCTGACCGTGAAGCCGTACTGCTCGGGCTCCTGCCCGATGATGGTCACCGCGTGGATGGCGGGCACGAAGTTCTTGGTCTCGTCGCGCAGGAACCGGCTGTCGGACAGGCTCCAGAAATCGCGGCTGCCCGTGCCCTGGATCGCCCGCAGGATCTTCATCTCGCCCGCGTTGTACGCGGCCTGCACGAGCTCCCAGGAGCCGAAGGTCTTGTAGAGGTCGCTCAGGTAGTTGGCGGCCGCCACGGTGGCCTTCTCGGGGTCCAGGCGCTCATCGAGCCAGCGGTCCACGCGCAGGCCGTACTGCCGCGCGGTGGGAGCCATGAACTGCCACATGCCCTTGGCCCCTGCGCGAGAGACCGCGACCGGGTCGAAGCCGCTCTCGATCATCGCGGTGAAGACCAGCTCCTCGGGCAGTCCCTTCTGGCGGAACACGTCCAGGGCCATCGGCAGGTACCGGCCCGAGCGGGTCAGCCAGCGCTCCACCACCGCGCGGCGGTATCCCGTCTGGAACTGCTCCAGGAACCGGAGGACCTGATCGTTCTGCTGGATCTGGTAGGTGGACACGCGCTGGGGCGCCGCCGGCGTGGAGACGAGCGGCGCGGCCGGGGGCCGCTTGACCGGCTCGATCCTCACGGCGGCCGGGGCTCCCGGACTCGGGAGGAAGGCGTCGGCCCACGGATCGGATTCCACGAGCGGGGCTGCGAGATCCGCGGTGGCCGGCGCCTCGGGCGGAGTCCAGTCGGCGCCCAGCCCGAGCTCCGCTCCGAGCGCTCCCGGCGCCGCCAGGTGGCTGGCTGCGACGGACACGAGACCGAGTAGAAGCCGCCGGAATAGAAGGGTCATCAGGTCAGTAGGAAGCATGAACTTTTTATCACGGGGGAATTTGACGGTCAACCGCCCCCTCCCCCCGCGCCGGCGCGGGTACGATATTCCTTGACACTCCAGAGAGGGTCCACCTATGTTAAGCCGCCTTGAAGAAAGGCATTTTTCGAGATGGAGCCGATCGAAAGGAGGTGACACCCACATGAGAAAGCTCGTTGCCCTGGTGGTGACCATGGCCTTCGCGCTCGGCGTGGGTCTGACGGTGCCGGCCTTCGCCCAGACGCCCGCCCCGAAGGAAGAGAAGAAGGGCGAGATGATGGACAAGAAGGACGACAAGAAGGGAAAGTCGGACAAGAAGAAGGGCGAGAAGAAGGGCAAGAAAGCGGACAAGAAGACAATGGACAAGAAGGAAGAGAAGAAGTAGCGCCGCCGACGCCTGGGGCGCCACCGGGTTCGGGGTGGCGCCCTAGCGGCGTTTCTGGTTCTGGGAGTCCTTGCCGCCGGCCGGCGGACGCGGCGCCACCGGAGACCCCGCTTCCTGGCGGGCCCCGGTCATCCACGTGTTGCGGTCGCTCAAGGCGATCTCGACCGTCTCGGCCGGCTTCACCGCCACGCGCATCCTCCAATAGGTCACGACCGAGTACGTCACGTTGGACGGCACGTTGGGGTAACGCTTCGCGTCCTGCTCGCGCAGCTTGAATCGTTTCGTGGTGTGCCCGCCCTCCCGCCAGGCCAGGATCAGCCACTCGCCCGCGGGCACGTCACCGACCCGTACCCCGCCCTGCGCGTCGGTCATCTGGCTGCGCACGAGGGCGCCGCCGCCGGCGGCGAGCAGGGCCCGCTCGTAGTCCACCCGGGCGGCCTCGATCCGGCTCACCGCCCGGATGTAGGCGTCGGTCGAATCGCGCAGCCCAGCCTTCACCGCCTCGAGCTCGGCCTCGAGAGCCGCCGAGTACGGGAGCAGCGTGACCCAGACATCGGGCTGGGGGGCCGGGGCCGCGGTCGGGCGGGTCGGCTCGACGTAGGCGCGGGCGGACACCACCCCCGGTGCCTGCCCGGCGCTGGTGTTGAGATAGGTCCCCACGAGATCCGTGAGGTCCGCGTCGGCAGCCGGCCCCGCGCCCGGACTCAGCAGCACTCCGGCCAGGGCGAGCGCGACCAGGCCGGCACGAGCCCTCACGACGGCACCGCCTCGCGGGGCTGGGTGCGCCATCGATCGTGCATCCAGAGCCATTGCTCGGGCGCGCGGCGGATGGCCCCCTCGATCGCCCGATTGAACATGGTGGTGTAGGTGGCGATCTCGCCGTCTGCCGGCGGCGGCAGGGCCGCGCCCACGTCCATGCAGTGCCAGCCATCCGGCTCGCGGCGCAGGAAGATCGGTACCACCGGGGCGCCCGTCCGCAGGGCCAGCAGCGCGAGCCCCCTCGAGGTGGACGCGGGGGAGCCGAAGAAGGGGACGAACACGCCCTCGGCGCGGGTGGCGTTCTGGTCGAGGAGGATGCCCACCATGCGCTGACGCCTCAGCGCGGTCAGGACCTGCCGCACCGCCTGCCGCTTGACGATGAGCTCGGCCCCGCTCCGGCGCCGGAAGCGGGCCGCCAGGTCCTCGAGGAGCGGATGGTCGAGCGGGCGCGTCACGATGGACAGCGGCACCCCGGTCAGGACGTGGGCGGCCGCCAGGAGCTCCCAGTTGCCGAAGTGGGCGGTGAGGATGAGGACCCCCCGGCCATGGGCCGCCGCGGCCTGGAAATGATGGAGCCCTTCCACCCGAACCCGAGAGAGCATGACGTGGGTCGGACGGAAGAAGTAGCGGCACGCCTCGACCAGGTTCATGCCGACGTTCTGGAACGACCGGCGCCCGAGACATCGGATCTCGGCCGGCGAGCACTCCTCCCCGAACACGCGCGCAAGGTTGTCGAGGGCCACCGCCCGCCGGCGCGAGAGGGCCCACCAGAGCAGATCGCCAAGGCGGCGGCCGGTTGCGAGGCCCACCGCCGAGGGCAGGTGCGCCAGGATCCACCCGAACGGAAGGAGCAGCCAGAGCCCCAGGGACGCCGCCAGCAGGCCGGCGCGGGAGCGCGGCGCGCTCATCCCAGCCGGGCGAGGATGAGGGCGGTGGCCCCCCAGACCGCGGCGGCGATGAGGGCCGAGAGGGGGATCGTGAGCACCCACGCCCAGACGATCTCCCCGGCCACGCCCCAGCGCACCGCCGAGAGGCGCTGGGTGGCCCCCACCCCCATGATGGAGCCGGTGATGGTGTGGGTCGTGCTGACCGGAATCCCGCCGATCGCGGTGCCGATCAGCATCACCGCCCCGGCGGTCTCGGCGCAGAACCCCCCGATCGGGCGCAGCTTGGTGAGCCGCATGCCCATGGTCTTGACGATCCGCCAGCCACCCGCCAGCGTGCCGAGCCCGATCGCGGCGTGCGCGGCCAGGATCACCCAGAAGGGGACGTAGAACTCGGAGCCAAGGTAGCCGGCGGAGAAGAGGAGGATGGAGATGATGCCCATCGTCTTCTGCGCGTCGTTGGTCCCGTGGCCCAGGCTGTAGCAGGCCGCGGACAGGAGCTGGAGGCGGCGGAACAGCCCGTCGACCCGGCTCGGCCGGATCCGCCGCACCGCCCACAGCGTGCCCACCATCAAGGTGAAGCCGAGGCAGAGGCCGATCACGGGCGCCAGCACGATGAACGCGAGGATCTTCAGCAGGCCGCTCGGCAGGAGCGCGCCGAAGCCGGCCTTGGCCACCGCGGCGCCCGTGAAGCCGCCGATCAGGGCGTGCGACGAGCTCGAGGGGATGCCGTAGTACCACGTGAGGAGGTTCCAGGCGATGGCGCCGCAGAGGCCGCCCAGGATGACCCACTGATCCACCACTCCCGCGTCCACCACGCCCTTGCCGACGGTACGCGCGACCTGGACCCCGAAGCCGAACGCAGCCACGAAGTTGAAGAAGGCGGCCCAGGCCACCGCCTGCATCGGGGTGAGCACGCGGGTGGAGACCACGGTGGCGATCGAGTTGGCCGCGTCGTGGAAGCCGTTGATGTAGTCGAAGACGAGGGCGATCAGGATGATGCAGATGACGACCAGCAGGGACCAGCTCATGCGGGGCGGGCGGTCCGCCTCACGCCATCTTGAGGGTGATGCCCTCGATGACGTTGACCACGTCCTCGCAGCGGTCGGTGATCGACTCCATCGTCTCGTACAGCTCCTTCCACTTGATGACCTCTATCGCGTCGGTCCCGCCCTCGAAGAGGGCCGCGAGTTGGTCCCGGAGCAGGCGGTCCGCCTCGTTCTCGAGGCGATTCACCTCCACCGCGTGCTTGTGGTAGAAGGGCGACAGGGTGCGCAGGCAGTGCACCGCCCGGTCGGTCTCCTCGGAGGTCTTCACGATGATCTTGGCCATCGCGATGCAGCCCTCGGTGGGGGTCTTGATCTTGTAGATGAGCAGGCGGTCGGCCACCGCGTCGATCAGGTCGAGCACGTCGTCGAGCCGGCTCGCGAGGGCGTAGATGTCCTCGCGGTCGATCGGGGTGATGAAGGTGGTGTTGAGCCGGCGCACGATCTCGTGGGTGAGGGTGTCGCCCGCGTGCTCGAGGTCCTTGATCTGCTGGGCCTTGGCCTTGGCGTCCTGGTAGTCGAGCGTCAGCTCTTCCAGGACCCGGGAGGCCGAGACGATGTGGGACGCCTGCTGCTCGAACAGATCGAAGAACTTCTCTTCCCGCGGGAGCAGGCGAAACACATCGGTATCCTCTCGCGGCCTCCGGCCGATGTCAACGCCGCGGGGGGGGGGCCTCGGTTGACAGCCTCGGAACCCCGTGGCTAGGATGCAGGCCGTGGCACGCGCGACCCGCTCGGCCCGGCAGGGACGCTGCCCGCGCTGCGGTCTCCGCCGCGCGTGGGCCGGCAATCCGCACCGGCCGTTCTGCTCGCTCGCCTGCCGGCTCGTCGACCTGGGCGACTGGCTCGACGAGCGCTACCGCGTCGCGGGACCGGAGCTATCCACCGAGTCGGAGCCTCCCGATTCCGAGGCTCCGCGCGGCGGATGAACGGCCTCTTCAGCGATCCGGCCGCGTACCTCCTCGAGCTGATCCCCAAGCTGCCCGCCCTGCTGGCCGCGGTGACGGTGCACGAGCTCGCGCACGCCCTCGTGGCCGACCGCCTGGGCGATCCGACCGCGCGCCGCCTCGGGCGGATCACCCTGAATCCGCTGCCCCACCTCGATCCGCTCGGCGCGCTCGCCTTCCTGCTCGCGGGATTCGGATGGGCCAAGCCGGTGCCGGTCAACGCCCAGAACCTTCGACATCCGGTTCGCGATATGGCGTGGGTGGCGGTGGCCGGCCCGCTGTCGAACTTTGCGGCCGCCTTCGTCGCGCTGCTGGCGCTGCGCGTGCTCGGGAAGGTCGGGGGCGGATTCCCCTTCGTGGCCGAGCCGCTGGGGATCGTGCTCTTCTGGGTCTACCTGTTCAACCTCGCGCTCGGGATCTTCAACCTGATCCCGTTGCCGCCGCTCGACGGCGGGCACTTCCTCCCCTATCTCTTCCCGCGCGCTTCGTGGCCCTTCATCCACCAGCTCGAGCAAGCCGGCCCGTTCCTGCTGATCCTGCTCGTGCTGTCGGGCGCCACCCGCTACGTGGTGCAGCCCGCGCTGAACCTGATCAGCGGGTTCTACCTCGCGATGGTCCGACTGCTGATCTAGCCGCGGTCGCGCGCGGCGGTGCGCCCTCGTGGCGCAGGAGCCAGCGCTTGCGCCAGAGCCCGCCCCCGTAGCCGGTCAGGGCCGCGTCGCCGCCGATCAGCCGGTGACAGGGCACCACGAGCGAGATCGGGTTGCGCCCGTTGGCGGCCCCCACCGCCCGCGCCGCCGCGCCGGCGCCGAGCGCGCGGGCGAGCGCGCCGTAACTCATGGTGCGCCCCGCCGGGATCCGCCGCAGCGCGCGCCAGACGCGCCGCTGGAACGGGGTACCTCCCGTCTCGACCGGGATGCGGTCCACCGCGTCCAGGTCGCCGGCCAGGTACGCCCGGAGCTTGCGGCTCAGCCCGAACGGGTTGCGCGCGCGGCGCCGCGGAACCTCCGGGTAGCGCGTGGCGAGCTGGCGGGAGAGACGCGTCCGCCCGAACTCGAGCGCGCAGAGGCGCCCGGAGCGGGCCGCGATGGCGATCGTGCCGATGGGACTCGGGATCTCGTCGATCAGCAGCATGGGCTCCTCGCACCAAAAAAGTAGGCGCCCGAGCCTTTCGGCCCGGGCGCCTGAATTAACCCGGCAGCGACCTACTCTCCCACGCCGTTACCAGCGCAGTACCATCGGCCCTGGAGGGCTTAACTTCCGTGTTCGGGATGGGAACGGGTGTGGCCCCTCCGGCAACGCCACCGGGAATCGAGTGGCAATCGAATACGTTGATTCTCGAGTGCAGCCAAGCATGTGTTCGCCTCGGCAGACTTGTATGTATGAGTGCAACGTGGTCAAGCCGCACGGCCGATTAGTACCGCTCGGCTGAACGCCTTACGGCGCTTACACCCGCGGCCTATCAACCTGGTAATCTTCCAGGGGCCTTCAGAGGGCTTACGCCCTGGGAGGTCTCATCTTGAGGCGGGTTTCGCGCTTAGATGCCTTCAGCGCTTATCCCTGCCGGACATAGCTACCCAGCGGTGCTCCTGGCGGAACAGCTGGCACACTAGCGGTCCGTCCACCCCGGTCCTCTCGTACTAGGGGCAGCTCCCCTCAAACCTCCTACGCCCGCGTCAGATAGGGACCGAACTGTCTCACGACGTTCTAAACCCAGCTCACGTACCGCTTTAATGGGCGAACAGCCCAACCCTTGGGACCTGCTCCAGCCCCAGGATGCGATGAGCCGACATCGAGGTGCCAAACCTTGCCGTCGAT
>DATFGS010000417.1:0-1328 GCA_035249225.1 Candidatus Methylomirabilota bacterium
CTCGATCGCTGCATCGACGAGGTCATCGCCGAGGCCCAGCTGGCCGAGGCCAGCGGCTTCGACTCCTGCTTCTTCGGCGAGCACCACCAGGACCACGACGGGTTCCTGCCCTCGCCGCTGATCGTGGCCACCGCGGTGGCCGCGCGCACGACACGGCTCCGCGTCGGCACCTCGGTGATCCTGCTGCCCCTCCACCACCCGGTGCACGTGGCGGAGGACGTCATCACCCTCGACCTCGTCTCCAAGGGCCGCGTCATCCTGGGCGTGGGCATCGGCTATCAGCCCGCCGACTTCCGCGCCTTCTCGGTCCCCATGGAGGATCGCGCCGGGCGGTTCGAGGAGAGCATCGAGATCCTGCGCCTCTGCTGGGCGGGGGAGCCGTTCTCGTTCCGCGGCAAGCACTACACCCTCGAGGACGTCCAGATTCGTCCCCGCCCCTATCAGCAGCCCGGGCCGCCGCTCTGGATCGGCGCCAGCATCGACGCGGCCGCCCGCCGGGCCGGCCGGATCGCCGACGGCTTCGTCGGCACCCCCAGCACCGGCATGGCGAACGCCACGCGTCTGGCCGACGTCTACAAGGAGGCGGCACGCCAGGCCCGCCGCCCGGCCGAGGTCGTCCAGATGCGCGACGCCTGGGTCGCCCGGTCGCGCGCCGAGGCCGACGCGGTCTACGGCCCGCACGTCATGACCGCCTATCGCTACTACTGGGAGAATCGCCTGGCCGAGTTCCGCGATCTCTCCGCCGGCTCGGAGTTCACGCTGGACCTGCTCGCCCCCGATCGTCTGATCCTGGGAGATCCCGACACCTGCATCCGGGAATTCCAGCGCTGGCAGAAGGCGACCGACGCGAGCACGTTCCTGCTCCGGCTGCGCCACGCCCACTCGGGCGGACCGCCGCACGAGAAGATCATGGAGGCGATCCGGCTCTTCGGCGAGCGCGTCCTGCCCTACGTGTGACGGCCGCAGCGGGAACATGTGCCCGCTCGCCGCCTGCGCAGGAGCCGAATTGACAAGCTCCCGAGCCGCGCGTAGATTCCCCCCAACATCGAGACGCGGTGCGATGTGGAGACTTCGCGCTGGTCGATGTCAAGGCATTCCTCGCAGAGAAGTGCAGAGGAGGAGGATATGGCCCGGCCAAAGCGTTCCTCGCCGGCCCCGTCCGGACTGCTCGATCGCGGCGCGCTCGAACGGGACGAAGCCGTCCGGACGCGGCACCCGCGACGTCGACATCAGACGTTCGGCAACACCCGCTCGCCGAACAGCCGGATCGCCTCCATGATCTTCTGGTGCGGCGGCCCGCCCGAGTGCGCGTGACGCAGGCGCAGCAG
>DATFGS010000418.1:0-2256 GCA_035249225.1 Candidatus Methylomirabilota bacterium
CGACACGGCGTGGATCTGGGGCTGATGTCCCTCTTCGGCCGCGCCTGCGTCGGGGCGCTCCGCGAGGTGCCTGTTGTCAACGCCCAGATCGAGGGCGCCGACATCGTCTATCATCGCCACGTGCATCTCGGCATCGCGGTAAGCACCGAGCGCGGGCTCGTGGTGCCGGTGATCCGGGACGCGGACTCGCTCGGCCTGCCCGACCTGGAGCGCCGGATCGAGGAGCTGGCCCGGCGGGCTCGCGAGGGCAAGATCACGCCGGACGAGCTCTCCGGCGGCACCTTCACCATCACCAATGGTGGTGTCTTCGGCTCGCTGCTCTCGACCCCGATCCTCAATCCGCCGCAGTCCGGGATCCTCGGGATGCACAAGATCGAGGATCGGCCGGTGGCGGTCGACGGGCAGGTCGTGATCCGTCCCATGATGTACCTCGCGCTGTCCTATGATCACCGTCTGGTGGACGGCGCGCAGGCCGTGACCTTCCTGGTCCGGGTCAAGGAACGCCTCGAGGACCCGGTGCGCATGCTCCTCGAGGTGTGAGCGCGGTGGCCGAGGCGGAGCGCTACGACCTCGCAGTCATCGGGGCGGGCCCGGGCGGCTACGTGGCCGCCATCCGGGCCGCCCAGCTCGGCATGCGCGTGGTCTGCGTGGACCGCGAGGCCGCGCTCGGCGGCACCTGCCTGCGCATTGGCTGCATCCCGTCCAAGGCCCTGCTCGACTCCAGCGAGCTCCTCTGGCAGGTGCGCACCCGCCTGGCCACCCACGGCGTCTCGGTGGGTGAGGTCTCGCTCGATCTCTCCACGATGATGCGGCGAAAGGAGCAGGTGGTGCAGGGGCTCACCACCGGGGTGGCCACTCTCTTCAAGAAGAACCGGATCACGCGACGCCACGGCAACGCGCGGATCGCCGCGCCGGATCGCGTCGCCATAGAGGGCCCGGATGCGGGCACCGTGCTCGCCGCGCGAATCCTCATCGCCACCGGCTCGGGCCCGGCCACGCTGCCCGGTTTCGAGCTGGACGGCGCCCGAATCGTGAGCTCCGAACAGGCGCTGTCCTTCGACGCCGTCCCCGCGCGTTTGCTCGTGATCGGTGCCGGCGCGATCGGACTCGAGCTGGGCTCCGTCTGGGCACGCTTGGGCTCCGAGGTCCGGGTGGTCGAGGTCGCGGACCGCATCGTGCCGGGCATGGACGTCGATATCACACGCGTGCTCCAGTCCGCGCTCGAGAAGCAGGGCCTCTCGTTCCGGCTCTCCACGCAAGCGCGCAAGGCGGTGGTCAAGGACGGCGCGGTGGAGGTGACGATCGAGACCGCCGGCTCGGCCGCAATCGAATCCTTCGACCGCGTGCTGATGGCGGTCGGCCGTCGCCCGGTCACCGCGGGTCTGGGGCTCGACGCGCTCGGCGTGGCGCTCGATCCGAAGGGCCACATCCGGGTCGACGAGCGATTCGAGACCTCGGTCCCGGGGGTGCACGCAGTCGGCGACGTGATCGCCGGACCCATGCTGGCGCACAAGGCCGAAGAGGAAGGGATCGCCTGCGTGGAGAGCATCGTCGGCCAGGCAGGTCACGTGAACTACGAGGCGATCCCCAACGTGGTGTACACGTGGCCGGAGCTGGCCGGCGTGGGGAAGACCGAGCAGGAGTGCCGAGCGCAGGGCCTCCAGGTCACGACCGGTACTTCCCGCTTCGCGGCGAACGGCCGGGCGCGCGCGATGGGCGAGCGGGATGGCCTCGTCAAGGTGGTCGCCGACACCCGGAGCGACCGGATCCTCGGGCTCCACATCCTGGGACCCCGCGCATCCGAGCTGATCGCGGAGGCCGGCCTCGCCATCGAGTTCGGCGCCAGTGCCGAGGACATGGCCCGCACCTCCCACGCCCACCCGACGCTGGCCGAGGCGGTCCGCGAGGCTGCGATGGCCGTCGCGAAGCGGAGCATCCATTCCTAGCGGCAACCCGCTCCTGCTGACACTCGATCTCGTCGGGACCTTCGTGTTCGCTCTCAGCGGCGGTGCGGCGGCGGTCAAGGGCCGGCTCGATCTGTTCGGCGTGCTCGTCCTGTCCTTCGCCGCCGCCAGCGCGGGTGGTCTCACCCGCGACCTGCTGATCGGCGCCGTACCGCCGGCCGCGATCAGCGACTGGCGCTATCTCGGAGTCTCCCTCCTCGCCGGCCTGGTGACCTTCTTCTGGTATCCCATGCTCGACCGCCTGCGCAGCCCCGTGCTGGTGTTCGACGGCGCGGGTCTGGCGCTCTTCGCC
>DATFGS010000419.1:0-2946 GCA_035249225.1 Candidatus Methylomirabilota bacterium
GGTGGACTCGCGGGTGGGCCGGGACGGGGAGTTCATCCGCCGGCGCCGCGCCTGCCTCAAGTGCAATCGCCGCTACACGACCTACGAGTACATCGAGGACGTGCTGCCCCACGTGGTCAAGCGCGACGGCCGCCGCGAGCCGTTCGACCGCCAGAAGCTGCGCGGCTCCATCCTGAAGTCCTGCGAGAAGCGCTCGGTGGGCGTGCAGGCGGTGGACGACGTGGTGGCCGACATCGAGGCCAAGCTGCACGACCGCGCGGAGAAGGAGATCACGAGCCTCGAGCTGGGCGAGATCGTGATGGAGCACCTCCAGAAGCTGGACCAGGTGGCCTACGTGCGGTTCGCCTCGGTGTACCGCCAGTTCAAGGACATCTCCCAGTTCATGGACGAGGTGAAGCACCTCATCAAGGACGACAAGCCGGCGAAGGTCGCGCCGGGCAAGCCGGGCAAGGCGACCGCGAAGCGGTAGGTCAGCGGCGGGTCGTCAGCGCGACGCCCGCGATCACGCCGCAGGCGCCGATCCAGTGGTACCAGCGGATCGGCTCGCCCACCACCAGCCAGGACAGCCCGAGCACCATGAACGGGATGAGGTTGGTGAACACGGCGGCCCGTCCCGGCCCCACCGTCCGCACCGCCTGGTAGAAGGCGAGGTGGGCCGGGGTCCCCAGCAGGGAGCTGTAGAGCACGACCACCACCGCGATCCCCGAGGCCCCCGCGAAGCTGCGCCACGGCCGCTCCAGGAGGGCGAGCGGGAGCAGCAGGCCCGCCGCCACCACGTGGGCGCCCGCCAGCATCTGGAGCGGGGTGAAGGCGGAGCGATTGGCGCGGCTGTAGAGGGTATAGGTCACCCAGAGCATCTGGGAGACCAGGATGATCACGTCGCCCCGATTGGCCGACAGCGTCCGCAAGACCTCGAACGAGCCGCGCGCGATCGTGAGCACCACCGCGGCCATCGTGAGCGCGATGCCGACCAGGTTGAGGGTCGAGAGGCGCTCGCGCAGCATCGCGGAGGCCGCCAGGGCCACCACCACCGGCGCCGCCGCCCCGAGGATCCCCGCGTTCGCGGGAGTCGTGAACATCATGCCGGTGTACCAGAGCGTCGAGTTGCCCACGAAGCCGCTGACCCCGAGCACGATCACCGCGGTGAGGTCGCGGCGGGCGAGGGGCGGCAGCGGGCCCTCGAGCACGCGCGTGGCGAGCACGAGCAGGGGCGCGGCGATCAGCGCGCGCAACGCCGCGAGGGTCATCGGGCCGAGCTCGGAGAGGCCGAGCTTAGCGAGAGGGAAGTTGCCGGCCCAGATGAGGGCCACGACGAACAGGAGGAGGTAGGCGTCGCGATGGGTCACGGGAGATGGAACGGCCCTGCCGGGATGGGGCCGACAGGGCCGAGCGCCACGAGTGGCGCCTTACTTCTTCTTTTTCTTCTTCGCGGCCTTCTTCTTCGCCATCATGTCACCCCCCTCCCGATCCCCGCGCGTCAGCGGTCGATCTGTCCGGACTCTAGGGGAGGGCCAAAAGGGTGTCAAGGACAAAATACCGGATAAAGGGGTCGTAACGCGCTGCAGCCCCCATATCTTGGGGGCGGGGCCGCTAGGTCTTCTCGTGCGCGGAGGACGGCTTGCGGTGCTCGCGGCGCTTCACGTACTCCTGGTTGAGCGGCACGCCCTTCTTGCAGAGCGGGCAGTTCTCGGTGGCGTACGTGGGGAAGTCGCGGCTCACGAGGCTGAAGATCTCCTTGCCGTCGATCACCGACTTCTTGGTGCGGCGCCAGAGCGCCCCGATGCCGATCACCTGGCCGCCCAGCTCCTCGACGAGCTGGGAGAGCAGCCGCACCGTCGTGCCCGAGCTCACCAGGTCCTCCACGATGAGGACCTTGGTCCCGGCGCGGATGAAGCGCTGGAACTCGACGGGCAGGCTCACCCGGCGCTTGCCGGCGCTGACCCCCTTGGTGCCGTAGGCCAGCGTGGGCCGCGAGGGATGGGCGCGGGCCACGCAGTGGGAGAGGATCAGGGCGCCCGGCCCGGTGGAGAGCACGACGTCGATGGGCCACTGCGCGAAGTGCTTGGCGATGACCGCGCCGAGCCCCTCGGTGAAGGAGGCCTCGGTGGTGACCAGGGTCTTCTCGATGTACTCGCTGGTGTGGTGGCCCGACGGCAGCAGGACGTGGTCGTTGGCGTGGTAGGCGCCGGTGCGCTTGAGGATCTCGAGGTGGATCTTCTCGCGTACCTCGGCGTCCATCTGGCTGTCGGATTGTCGCGGCGGCGGGGCCATCAGTCGTTCAAGGATGACGGTCAGGGCGCGGCGTGTCAACTCGAAAGTGGGCGTGCTATTCTTCCGCGCATGAGGCTCCTGGCGCTCGAGACCGCCACGCTCGCGGGCGGGGCCGCGCTGCTCGACGGCGGCCGCCTCGTCGGCGAGAGCCGGCTCAACATCGCCCTCACGCATTCCGAGCGGCTCATGGCGGTGGTGGACCGCCTGCTCCAGGACTGCGGGTGGGACGCGACGAGCCTGGACGCGCTCGCGGTGTCCATCGGGCCGGGCTCGTTCACCGGCCTGCGCGTCGGCGCGGCCACCGCCAAGGGGCTGGCCCTGGCGCTCGAGATTCCGGTGGCGCCGGTGCCCACCCTGGACGCGCTCGCCGCGACGCTGCCCTTCGCGGACGCGCCGGTCTGCGCGATCCTCGCCGCGCGCCGCGACGAGGTCTACTGCTCGCTCTACCGCTGGACCGGCGCGGCCATGGCGCGCGAGTGGGACTACCTGGCGCTGCCGCCCGCGGCGGCGGCGGCGCGCCTCGACGCGCCGGTGATCGTGCTGGGCGACGGCGTCGCGGCCTGCCGGCCGTATCTCGCCCGGCTCGGCCCCGAGGTCGGCGAGGCGGATCCGGTGCACTCCCTGCCGTCGCCGGCGGTGGTCGGCGCGCTCGGGCACGCGATCCTCGCCGCGGGG
>DATFGS010000420.1:0-8474 GCA_035249225.1 Candidatus Methylomirabilota bacterium
CGCCGCGTCGAGATCGGCGAGCGTCTCGAAGAGCGGCACGATCTGCATGCCCGCCGCGCCGCCCGCCCAGCGGGCCAGCAGCAGCACGGTGAGGAGATCGGCGGGCCCGCGGGTCATCGAGATGATGAACGGCCCCAGCGACGCGCGGCCGTAGATGGCCTGCGCGCGCGCGAGGAGGCGGAAGAGCCGCCAGGTCTCGGATGCCGCCTCGTCGAGCGCGAGCGCGGAGATCTCGGAGGCCTTCGGCGCCGCCTCGTCGAGGAGCCGGAGCAGCACGGTGGCGCGGGCCGGCTCGTCGCGCTCCGCGAAGCCGGCGTCGAGGCCGAGGCGGCCCAGGAGATCGCCGAGCGTGGCCGCGAGGCGCCCGGAGTCCTCGCGGATGTCGAGCCGGGCCGCGTGCAGGCCGAAGGCCTCGAGCTGCTGCTCGAGCGCGCGGATCCGGTCGGCGGCGAGCGCGGGCGGGACGCCCTGGGCGACCAGGTCCACCACCGTGGCGATCTCGGCGGCGGTGGCGCGCGCGGCGTGCGGGCTCTCGTCGAGGAGGCGGGTGGTCATGTCGTCCCGCGAAGCCGCCTCGAGATCGGCGGCGAGGAGTGAGAGGGCCAGGCGGTACGGCTCGCCCGCGTAGCGCTGCTCCAGGTAGGCCACGTGCGCGGGGAGGGGACGGCGCGCGTCGAGCCAGGCAGTCAGGGCCTCGGGCGGCGGGCAGCGTCGGCCGCTCATGCTCAGGCGCCGGGCCAGGTCCTGGAGGGAGCGCCGGTGCCGCTCGACCGCGAGCCCGCGATGCAGGCGCAGGGTCTCGGCGGTCAGCTCGGTCACCACCGAGGGATTGCCGTCGCGGTCGCCCCCGATCCAGGACGCCACCGTGAGCCACGCGCGCGGCGGGGCGACGCCCGGGTAGTGTCGCGCGACCGCGGTCTCGAGATCGGCGGCGATGCGGGGCACGAGGTCCCAGAACACCTCGTCCAGGAAGAAGAGCCCGGTGCGCACCTCGTCGGTGACCGCGGGCCGCGTCGTCCGCGCGCGATCGGTCAGCCAGAGCGCGGTGATCTCGGCCTTGAGCCCGGCCAGCAGCTCGGTCCGCTCCCGGGGCAGCAGGTCCAGGTCTTGAAGGTGTCGCAGCGCCTCGCCGATCCGCTGGAGCTTCGAGAGCACGGTGCGCCGCTTGGCCTCGGTGGGATGCGCGGTCAGCACCAGCTCGACGCGCAGGCCGCGGAGGATCTCGGCTGCGCGCTCGGAGGGGACGCCCCGGGCCGCGAGACGCGCGATCGCCTCTCCGATGGACTCGCCGATGGGGGCCGGATGCTGTGCGCGCTCGCGCCCCCGGAGGGCCTGGATGCGGTGGACCTCCTCGGCGAGATTGATCAGGTCGAAGTAGACCGCGAAGGCGGAGGCGGTGGCGCGCGCGGCCTCCACGGGCAGGTCGGCCACCGCGAGTGGCAGCCGGACCGCCGCGTCCATCTCGCCGGCGCGGCGCGCCTTGGCGAGCGCGCGGATCCGCTCCTCGGTCTCGAACAGCGCGACCGACTCCTGGGCGCGCAGCACCTCGCCCAGCGCCTCGCCCAGCAGGTGGATGGTGGCCGAGAGGTCCACAGTCGCGCGCTCCCCGTGGCTCGTGTAAGACCGGCGCGCCGGGGTTACCCGCCGCGCTTGAAGAACTGCACCGCGCGCTCGTGGCGCTCCGCCGCGGCCCGGCTCCGGAAGGTGCCGAAGTTCCGCCGGCGCCCGGTGCGCGGATCCCTCTTCCGCGAGTAGAGGCGGTACTGCCCCGACGGGAGCTTCCGGATCACGGGGGTCAGGCCCGCGTCGAGCGGCCGGGGATGTCGGGGGGCGCCTTGTGGAGCGCGCCGTCCTTCATGATCATCCGGATCGCGCCGCGGTCCTGGAGGATCGCGATGTCGGCGAGCGGATCGCCGTCGACCAGCAGCAGGTCGGCCAGCGCGCCCGGCGTGAGCACGCCCAGCTCGCCGGGGAGCCCCATGATCTCGCCGCCGAGGAGGGTGGCGGCGACGAGCGTCTCCATCGGCGAGTAGCCGAGGAGCTTCACGAACAGCCAGAGGTCGCGCGCGTAGGTGCCGTGGGGCGTGTACACGAAGCCGTAGTCGCCGCCGGGCAGCACGCGGATGCCGCGCCGGCGCATGCGCGCGATGGTCTCGACGGAGGCGGCCAGCTCCCGTTCGAACTCCACCACGCGCTCCGGCGTCACGCCCCACTGGCCGTTGGCCTGGCTCAGGTTGTAGGTGATCCCGAGCGCGGGCGCCACGAAGACCCGGTCGCGCGCGGACTCGAGCGCGTCCAGCGCGGCCTCGTCGCAGTAGTTGGCGTGGTAGATGACCTCGATGCCGTGCTTGACCGCCATGCGCACCGAGTCGCCGCTGCGGCAGTGGGCGCACACGCGGATGTCGCGGGCGCGGGCGACCTCCATGGCCGCCGCCACCTCGGCCTCGCTCATGGGCGTCAGCTCGGAAGACCAGGCCGAGGTGCCGAGGTCGCCGGAGAGATTGAGCTTGAGCAGGTCCACGCCCTCGCGGGCCAGGAGCCGGCACACGCGGCGGATCGCGTCGGGCCCGTCGGCGACCCAGCAGAAGGTCGGGGTCTCGTGATGGGGCAGGTGCAGCAGGTTGCTGTCGCCGAGGCCGCCGGTCACCGTGATCTCGGGCCCGTTTGCGAGCAGGCGCGGACCGGGGAACCGGCCCGCCTCGATCTCCCGCTTGACCACCACGTCCAGGCGCGGCTTGGCCGCCGCGGCGGAGAGCGCACTCGTGTAGCCGGCGTCGAGCATGGTGCGCGCGTTGCGGAGCGTGGCGAGCAGGTGCTCCTCGGGCGGCAGCCGCGTCATCTCGTGCGAGGTGATGTCGGCGAAGCTCAGATGGGCGTGCGGCTCGATCAGGCCGGGCATCAGGGTGGCGCCCCGGCCGTCGATGACGCGGTCGTCGGGTCGCGCCTGCACCGGACCCGCCGCCACCTCCGCGATCCGGTTGCCGTCCACGCGCACCGCCCCCGCGAACGGCTCGCGGCCCGTGCCGTCCAGGATGCGCACGTTCGTGATCAGGTGGCGGGCCATCTCGGCGGCGATTCTAGCACCGCGGCCACCGGGCGGCGATGGCATCCCTCTTGCTCCTCCTCTCTGGCTCGAGGAGGAGAGACCGATGCCGACCTATCTGATGAGCTGCACCCATTGCGGGTACGAGGTGGCTTTTCGCACCGAGCCCGACGCGAAAACCGAAGGAGTTCGGCACCTTCTGCAGTTCCCGGCGCACGGGGTCAAGGTGACCCCGAGTGAGGAAGCCATGATCCGGGATGAGGAAAGAGTTACCGTGTAATCCAGAAAATTACAGGTACTGGCCCGGCTCCCGGTGGGTCCCATCGCCGGGACCCGGCGGCAGCCCGCGGCGGCGGCGCATCTCCTCGATCTCGGCGCGGGCCTGCATGTGCTGGCTCCAGAGGGCGGCCTGGATGCCCTGGAACAGCCCCTCCAGCCAGCCGACGAGCTGGGCCTGGGCCAGCCGGATCTCCGATTCGCTCGAGCTGCTGTCGAGCGGGATCGTCAGGGTATCGAGCTCGTCCTGCAGCTCCTTCGACACGCCTTCCTTGAGCCCGGTGAGCGCCCGCGCGTAGACCTCCCGCACCCGCCGGCGGCCGGCCTCGTCCGGCTTGGACTGGCGCACGTCTTCCAGCATCTCGCGGATCATCGCGGCGATGCGGATCAGCTTCGCGGGCTGCTCGATCGCCGGTCCCTGCGGCGCCGGCGCGGGGAGCACCTCCGGATGCGCATCGTCCGCGGGCGGCTCGGGGCTGGTCGGCATGCCCTGGATGCTACCACGCGTGTCTCGACGACGCAGGCCCCCGGCCCGGTCGAATCAACACGGTAAGGGCTTCCATTCCCGCATCACCACCACGCGACAAGCGGTTGATCTCGCGAGCGTTCACCGCGGGCACGGCCCTTGCGATGGAGGAGGCGAAGCATGCGAACCGAGGAGGCGACGATGGCGCGATGGCTGGCGATGGGCGCGTTGATGCTCGGAGTGGTGGCGGGGCCGGCGGCGCCGGTGCAGGCCGCGATGGCCGCGATCACCACGGTGGCCCCGGTCGAGGACGACGCGACCGAAGATGGCGTGAAGGCGGCGGCCGCGAGCGCGCTGGGCCGCGCGGTGCGCGGGGCGCGCGCGATGGGGCTCGAGGACGTCACGCTCAAGAGCATCCGCATGGTGCCGGGGACCGGAGTGGTCGTGGAGATCCTCGCGACCGACTCCGAGCCGTCGCGGGAGGACTCGGCGTCCGCGCCGGCGTGGCCCGCGGAGCCGGCGGCCCCCCGCATCTAGCCCTTCTTGGTGGGCTTCTCCGCGACCGGGTACCCCTTCTTCTTCCACTCCGCGAAGCCGCCGTCCATCTCGACGACGGCCTCGAGGCCCATCTGCTGGGCCACGTCGGTGGCCAGGGCCGAGCGCCACGCACCGTTGCAGTAGAAGACGAACTCCTTGTCGGCCGCGAAGACGTCCTTGTGGTACGGGCTGTCCGGATCCACCCAGAACTCGAGCATGCCGCGCGGGCAGTGGAAGGCGCCCGGGATCATGCCCTCGCGCTCCAGCTCGCGCACGTCCCGCAGGTCGACGAACACCACGCGGTCGCTCCCGAGGCGGCTCTTGGCCTCGTCGAGGCTGATGGTCTTGATGCGCGACTTGGCCTCGTTCACCATCTGCTGGAATCCCTTGCGGGGCGTCTTCATGGTCGCTCCTCGGTCACACTTCCAGGTTCTCTTTGCGCACCGCCGCGTTGGCGGCGAGGTCGGCGGGGGTGCCGTCGAACACGATGTGCCCGTGCCCCATGACGTACACGCGGTGCGAGATCTTGAGCGCGATGGTCAGCTTCTGCTCCACCAGGAGGATCGAGACCCCGCGGCTCGCGATCTCGTCGAGGAAGCGGCCGACCTGGGTGACCAGCATCGGGGCGAGCCCCTCGGTGGGCTCGTCGATGATGACCAGCTCCGGGTCGCCCATGAGGGTGCGGCCCATCGTGAGCATCTGCTGCTCGCCGCCGGACAGTACGCCCGCCAGGTTGTCCTGCCGCTCGCGCAGGTGCGGGAAGAGGGCGAACATGTCGTCGAACGACCAGCGGCCGAAGCGCCCGGCGCGCTTCTGGCCGAGCTCGAGGTTCTGCCGCACGGTCAGGGTCGGGAAGACCTGGCGGTCCTCCGGCACGTAGCCGATGCCCGCGTGGGCGATCTGGTCGGGGCGCAGCCCCACGAGGCTCTTGCCGTTCCAGAGGATCTCGCCCACCGGCTCGACGAGCCCCATGATCGCCTTGCAGGTGGTGGAGCGGCCGACCCCGTTGCGCCCGAGCAGGCTCACGATCTCGCCGCCGCGCACCTCCAGGTTCACGCCCTGGAGGATGTGGCTCTTGCCGTAGTAGGCGTGGAGATCGCGGACGGTCAGCATCAGGCGCCCCCGGCGACGGGCACGCCCAGATAGGCTTCCTGCACCGCGCGGTTGGCCCGGATCTCGGCGGGCGGGCCGGACGCGATGACCTGGCCGTAGACGAGCACGGTCACCACGTCGGCCACGTCGAAGACAACGCTCATGTCGTGCTCGACCATCACCAGCGTCTTGCCCGCGGTCACGCGCCGGATCAGGGCCACCGCGTGATCGGCCTCGCTGCGGCTCATCCCCGCGGTGGGCTCGTCGAGCAGGATGGTGTCGGCCCCGCCCGCGATCGTGATGCCGATCTCGAGCGCGCGCTGCTCCGCGTAGGAGAGGAGGCCGGCGGGCACGTCGCGGCGGGATTCCAGGTTCACGTCGGCGAGGAGGCGCCCGGCCACGTCGTTGAGCTCACGCTCGCCGCCCAGCAGGTGCCAGAACGAGTAGCGGTAGCCCCGCGACCACAGGAGCCCGCAGCGGATGTTCTCGAACACGGTCATGCGCGCGAAGATCGAGGTGACCTGGAAGCTCCGCGAGAGGCCGCGCCGGTTGATCTCGTGCGGCGCGAGGCCGTCGAGGCGCTGGCCGTTCAGCTCGATCGTGCCCGAGGAGACCGGAAACCGTCCGCTGATGAGGTTGAACAGCGTGGTCTTGCCCGCCCCGTTCGGACCGATGATGGCGTGGCGCGAGCCCCGGGCCACGTCGAGGCTCACCCCCATGATGACCGCGGTGGGCCCGAAGCTCTTGTGCACGTCGGTCAGGCGGAGCCCGGGGGCGGTCGCGCTCACGCCCGCGTCCCCGTCGCCTTGATCTCCTCGGTGACCGCGCCCCACACCGCGGCGATGCGGCGCGCCTCGACCCGCATCCAGAGGCCGCCCCCCGCCAGGAGCAGCGCCGCCGCGATCCACGGGGTGCCGCTGCGCGGGTCCACGGTGACCCCGGAGAGCGTGAGGCTCTTGCCCTGGGCGGCGCCGATGGTGAGGAACGAGCACAGCTCGATCACCAGCACGAAGCCCACCGCGACCAGGAGCGAGGGGACGACGAGCCGGGCGTAGGGCGCGGCGAGACGGCCGAGGCGGCCCGCGCGCCAGAGCGGCTGGTGCATCATCACCAGGCCCGCGATCCCGCCGGGAGCGAACGTGACCATGAGGATGAACAGCACGCCCGCGTAGACCAGCCATGAGTTCGACAGCAGGCTCACCCAGCTCTGGAGCAGCACGATCAGCACCGCGCCGATCACCGGGCCCGCGAAGGCGCCGACGCCGCCGATGTAGGTCATGAGCAGCGCGTTGGCCGACATGCCTCCGCCGACCGTGTCGTAGGTGACGATCTCGTAGGTGAGGGTGTAGAGCGCGCCCGCGATGCCCGCGAAGAAGCCGGAGAGGGAGAACTGGACGAAGCGAACCATGCGCGGGTCGTAGCCCACGAACTGGGCGCGCTCGAAGTTGTCCCGGCACGCGTTGGCCATGCGGCCGAGCGGGGTGCGGGTCAGCAGCAGCATGAGGGCCACCGCGACCACCGTCCAGGCCACGATCAGGTAGTAGACCTGCAGCGGCTGCGCGTAGCCCACCCCGAAGAGGCTCCGCCCGATCATCCGGTTGGTGCTCACGCCGCCCTCGCCCCCGAAGAAGGTCTGGAACATGAGGGCGCACGAGGTGACGAGCTCGCCGATGCCGAGGGTGATCATGGCGAACGCGGTGGCGCGCTGCTTGGTCGCGAAGTAGCCGAAGACGATCGCGAAGACGAGGCCGCCGAGGCCGCCCGCGAACGGGGTGATCTCGAGCGGCAGCCAGAGCGAGCCCGCCTTGATCGCGTTCAGGGTGTGCGCGGTGACGTAGCCGCCCAGGCCCAGGAACACCGCGTGCCCGAAGGAGAGCAGCCCGGTCTGCCCCATCTGCATGTTGTAGCTGAGGGCGAAGATGATCATGATGCCCATCTGGCTCAGCATGGACACCATGAAGCCGGAGTGCCGCCCGGTGGCCCAGTCGTAGGACAGCCACGGCACCAGGAGCGCCGCGGCGAGCGCGATGAGCCACGGCCAGTGGCGGCCGAGAGCGCCGCCGGCCCGCCCCGCGGCGAGCTCCCGGGCCGCGGGATGCGCGATCGGCTTGCTCATGTGTCGCGGGTGCCCATGAGCCCGCGCGGCTTCACCAGCAGCACGAGGATCAGCATGAGGTAGGGCAGGAGCGCGCCCACCCGGGGCAGGGGGATGGTGAGGAACTCCGCGAAGGGCGTGGCCGAGGTCACGTGGACCCCGAGCCGCCCGAGCAGGTCCGCGAAGGACACGTCCAGCACCACCGCGAAGGTCTGCACGAGGCCCATGATCAGCGAGGCGATGAAGCAGCCCGCGAGCGAGCCGAGGCCGCCGAAGACCACCACCACGAACACGATCGGCCCCATCGTGATGGCCATGGACGGCTCGGTCACGAGGTAGTTGCCGCCGATCACGCCGGCCAGCCCGGCGAGGGTGGAGCCGCCCGCGAACACGATGGTGAACACCCGGGGCACGTTGTGGCCGAGAGCGCCGACCATCTCGGGGTGGGTGAGCGCGGCCTGGATGACCAGGCCGATGCGGGTGCGGGTCAGCAGCAGCCAGATGGCCACGAACATCAGAGCCGAGATCAGCAGCATGAAGCCTCGGTAGGCGTGGAAGTTCGAGCCGTAGATCTGGAAGAGCGGATGGTCCAGGACCGCGGGCACGCGGTAGGGCACCGGGAGGAGCCCCCACGCCATCTGCACGCCCTTCTCGATGATGAAGGCCAGCCCGAAGGTGAAGAGCAGCTCGGCGATGTGGCCGTTCTTGTGGACGCGGCGGAGCGCGTACATCTCGATGAGCGCGCCCAGGAGGCCGCAGATGGCGGGGGCGACCACCAAGGCGGGCCAGAAGCCGATGAGCCGGCTCACCGAGAAGGCGAAGTAGGCGCCCAGCATGTACATGCTGGCGTGGGCGAAGTTGAGCACGCCCATCATCGAGAAGATGAGGGTGAGGCCGCTCGCCAGCATGAAGAGCAGCATGCCGTAGACGAGGCCGTTGAGCAGCGAGACGAGCAGGACTTCCAT
>DATFGS010000421.1:0-5876 GCA_035249225.1 Candidatus Methylomirabilota bacterium
GGCGCCCTGGGCGGCCTTCACGTCGATCCGGTACAGTCGCGCCGAGTTGCGGGAGAAGATCGCGGTCTTGACCGGCCCGTCGGGGGCGCCGAGCGCGGCGAACCCGTGCTTCTTCTGCATGTCGGCCGGGATCTCGAGCCGCCGCATCGCTTCGATCTGCCACTGGGGCGAGCCGTACCACAGGGAATCGGTACCCCAGAGCACGTGGTCGGATCCGAGCCCGCGCACCAGCGTGCCCACGAAGGCCGCCGCGAAGCGCGGGTTGGCCACCGCGGAGTTGGCGAACGCGGTGCCGACCTCACCGTAGACGTTCTTGACCCCGTACTTGGCCGGGATCTCGGCGAGATCGGTCGCCCACTGGATGCGACCGCTCCGCTCGAACTCGGCCAGCGCCTCGTCGGGCTTCTCCAGGAACGGCCGGAGCGCCCCGTGATAGATCACGAAGTTGAGCTTCGGCCAGTCCTTGGCCGCCTTGCCGACGTCCCAGACCGTGTTGTACTCCCAGACTCCGGGCCACGACTTCTCGTAGTCGGCGGGGAGCAGGCCCTTGTGGATGCAGACGGTGTTGATCCCGGACTTGCTGATCTTCTCGTAGAACGGGTACATCAGCTTGTCGTCGTCGAGCCGCCAGTAGGACTGTTGCTTGGAGGGGAACAGGGGATCCCCGATTGTGTACCCCTTCCAGGAATCGGGCTTGACGGTGGCGATGCAGCGGTCCACCTCGTCCAGCCACCCCGCGCGCTTGGGGGTGAAGACCGAGTGCCCGAGCAGGCGGCGCGAGCCGCTGATCTTGTTGATCGACGCCCGGGCCATCGCGATCTGGTCGTTGCTCAGAAGGTCCCATGTCTGGTCGTCGAAGGGGGCCCCCGAGAGCAGCGCCACCTTGGTGTCGCTGTCCACGAAGATCTCCTTGATGTAGTTCTCGAACTTGTAGCGGGCCAGCGTGTTCTCGCCCCAGAGCGCGGGGTTCCAGTTCTGCTTGGCGTACTTGGCGAGGTCGAGCAGGCCGGCCTGGTTGAAGTCGTCGCGGACGAAGTGGGTCTGGGCGTCGATCACGAACTGCTTGGACAGCGCCCCGGCCCGCTGGTTGGCCACCCCGGGGGTCTGGGCCTCGGCCGGGCTGACGTCGAAGACCGGGCCGAAGACCTCGTTCATGGCGAGGAAGGCCGCGGCCATTCCGGCACTCGACGCCAGGAACTGGCGCCGGTCCATTCCGTGCCGGGGGCCGAGATCGTCGGCGAGGTCCTTGATGCGGGCCTCCACCCGCTGCTGCTCGCGGGTCTGGGGCAGCGGATTGAACTCGCCGTTCGAGACGATCTGGGTGGGAACGGGAGAGGCGAACGCGGCGACCTCGGCCGGCGCCGTTCGCGTGAGCTCCTCGTCGCTGAGGTAGTGGGCCATGGCGGACCTCCTTCCAGGTGAAGGGACGGGGTCGAGCGGCCACCGGTTCCGGTGCTCGGGAGGAGCCTAGCCCGAATCAGTTGCTTGTCAAGAGCCGGCGCGGCACGCGGGGCGCGGGGCCGGGCGCGCGGTCAGCTGATCAGGCCGTAGAACCTGCCCGCGTTCTCGCAGACGATCTTCCGCACGGTCGCGGCCGGGAGGTGGCCGAACTGCTCCTCGATGTACTTCGAGGACTCCGGCCAGACCCCGTCGCCGTGAGGATAGTCGGAGCCCCACATGAGCGTGTCCTCGCCGATCTCGTGGATCATCTGGGTCCCGATGCGATCGAACTGGAAGGTCGCCTTGCACTGCCGCCGCCAGTAGTCGCTCGGCTTCATCCGCAGCCCCAGGTCGCGGAAGCGGTCCTCCCACTCGAAATCCATGCGGTCGAGCGCGTAGGGAAGCCAGCCGATCCCGCTCTCCCCGAACGAGATCCGGATGTTCGGATAGCGCTCGAGCACCGCGCTGCCGATCACCGCGGCCAGGATGTTGATGAGGTTCATCTGGAAGCCGGAGACGCTCGTGAACATCGCGGCCCGCTTGGTGAGCCCGGTCGCCTTCTCCCGCACGCTGGGCGGCATGGTCGGGAAGGTGTGGAAGTGCAGCGGCAGGCCGACCTCGTTCACCGCCTGCCAGAGGGGCTCCCACGACGGGTGCCACATCGGCTCCATGTCCCACGAGCACGACAGCTCGAGGCCGCGCAGCCCGATCTTCGCCACCCGGTGAATCTCGCGCACCGCCGCGTCGACGTCTCCGTAGGGCAGGCAGGCCAGGCCGACCTGGCGCGCGGGGTAGTGACGGCAGAAATCCACGAGCCAGTCGTTGTAGATCCGGAACATCTCGGCGGCCGCCTCGTGATCGCGGAGCCGCGTGGCCGCCCCCAGGATGCCGAAGATGACCTCGGCCTGCACACCGTCGCGCTCCATGTCCTGGACCCGCAGCGTCGGATCCGTGGGGCGGCGTATCCCCTTCCGGCCGTCATCGTAGAGACCGGTGGCCGCCATCACGTCGGCCCGGTAGTGGAGGCCCGGGACGTACTTCTGCCCCGAGGGTCCGACCCCGCCGACCAGCCCGAACGCGGCGCCGTTGCGCGCCGTCCAGCACGGCCCGTCGGGCCCGTCGGTGACGTACGGCATCCGGTCGCGCAGGGCCGCGGACGCGTTGGCGGTGAAGAGGTCGGGCGGCATCCAGGGCATGTCGATGTGGCAGTCCGCGGAGATCCGGGTGTAGTCCATGGCGTCCCCCTCTGGCCGGCCATGATAAGCCATCGCGGCCCGGAGCGCCCGGCCAGGCACTTGACACCGGCCCGCTCCGCCCCCACCGTTATTCGATGCCCGGGTTCTCCCCGACCGACCCCTCGAGCCCGGCCCCGACACGCGTCCCCCGCCGCTGGGCGCTGGAGGCCGGTCCCCTCGCCGTGATCGTGGGCGTGCTCTGGGCCAAGCTCGTCTACTTCAGCGCGCTCCTGCCCAGCGAGTGGTGGGCGCCGGAAGAATCCATCATCAAGTGGATGCGGCCGGCCTTCCACGCGGTGAGCGCCGTCCAGGCCCATCCCGAGGTCCTGATGGCGACGCTGGCCGCCCTCCTGCTCCTCGCGGCGGCCGGCCTGCTCCTCCCGCGCCTGCCGCGCCTGCTCGCCCTCCTCGCGCTCGACCTGTTCCTGACGTCGCTGGCGATCACCGACCTCGTGCACGTGCGCTACTACGCGGACGTCGTCTCGCTGTCGGACGTGATGATGGCGCCCATGGTGCTGGGCGTGCTGCCGCGCGTCTTCGAGTCGCTCTCCACCCTGAACGCGCTCTACTACCTGGACGTCGCGGTCGGCCTGCTCCTCCTGCCCGCGTACTGGCGCGCGGGCCGGCGCATCCCGCCCCTGCCGCCGCGCGCGCGGATCGGGCTGGGGCTCGCGGTGTTCGCCGGCGGACTCGTCCTCGCGGTCCCGACCGCGCGGCTGGCGTGGCGGACCGGGCCGGCGCTGGTCGGATACTCGAGCCCGCGCATCGAGCTCGCCGCCGCGATCGGTATCTTGCCCTACCACCTGGGCGATCTGGCGCTCCGGCTGGCCGCGGAGAAGCCGACCATCGGCGAGCCCGAGCGGCAGCGGGTGATCCGCTTCCTGGCCGATCACGCGCGGGCCGCGCAGGGCTCGTCTGCGCTCGCGGGAAGTGCGCGCGGCAAGAACGTCATCGTCATCAACGCCGAGTCCCTGCAGGCGTTCCCGCTCGATCTGGTGATCGACGGCCAGCCGATCACCCCGCGCCTGTCCGCCTTCGCCCGCGAGAGCCTTCAGTTCGTCAACTTCTACGACCAGACCCACCTCGGCACCACGTCGGACGCCGAGTTCGCGGCCATGCACTCGCTCCATCCCCTGGCGGTCGGCGTGCTCTCGAATCACTTCAGCTACAACCACCACCGGGGACTGCCGCGCATCCTCTCCGAGCACGGGTACATGACGGTCTCCGCGTGCGCGGCCCAGGCCGACTTCTGGAACATGCGGGCGATGCACGCCGGCCTCGGCTTCCAGCGCTCGTTCTTCGAGGACCGGTTCCGGATGACCGAGCTCATCGGGCCCTGGCTCGCCGATCACGAGTTCTTCGCGCAGGCCATGCCGATCCTCGCCGCGCAGCCCGCCCCGTTCATGGCGTTCCTCCTGACCGCCTCGAACCATCACCCCTACCGATTGCCCGCGGCGCATCGCGAGCTCTCGCTGGGCGCGCTGGAAGGTACCCTCCTGGGCGACTATCTTCAGTCGGTACGCTACTTCGACCGCGCCTTCGGCTCGTTCGTGGACCGCCTGCGGACGGCCGGGCTCCTGGACACGTCGGTCGTCGTCATCTACGGCGATCACCACGGATTTCTCGGTGATCCGCCCGAGCTCGGCGGGCTCCTCGGCATCTCGGCTGGGGACGAGTACCGGACCCTGCAGGTCAGGAAGCGGGTCCCGATGATGATCCGGCTGCCCCACGCCGCGAAGGCCGGCGTGCAGACCGTCGCCGGGGGGCACCTGGACATCGCGCCGACCATCCTCTCCCTCCTCGGGATCCGGCACGAGTCGGGCCTGATGCTGGGCCGCGATCTGTCCCAGGGCGGCAGCTCCCTGGTGGTGTTCCGGGATGGCAGCTTCACGGACGGGACCACCTGGTACGCGCGGCACGTCGGCCTGGCCGCGGGCACGTGCTACGCGGTCCACACGGGGCAGCGCGTCGATTGCGGCCCGGTCGAGCCGCAGCGGCGTGAAGCGCGCGATCGGCTCGAGGTCTCGGACCTCGTCATTCGAGGCGACCTCGTCCAGAGCCTCCACGCCGCGGGCGTCGGTCGCGGCGATGACCGCGTCGCGCGTCGAGCCGTGCGTGCGCCTGCCCGACAACCGCTTCCCGCGGAGGCCTACCATGACTGAATCCTCGACCGATCCCGTGACCCAGCTCGAGATCGACCAGCGCGTGTTCGACCTCTACGACGAGTACTGCCACGGGCGCCTCGACCGGCGCGAGTTCCTGCGGCGGGCCGCGCTGGTGGCGGGAGGCCTGGCCATGGCGCAGGCGCTGCTGCCCCGCTACGCCCAGGCCCAGACCATCTCCTTCACCGACACTCGGATCAAGGCGCAGTACGTGACCTACCCGTCGCCCGGCGGCAACTCTGGACAGATGCGCGGATACCTGGTGCAGCCCGCGGGCGCCGGGCCATTCCCGGCGGTGCTGGTGATCCACGAGAATCGCGGGCTCAACCCCTATATCGAGGACGTGGCGCGCCGCGCCGCGGCCGAGGGCTTCGTGGCCCTCGCCCCCGACGGCCTCTTCCCGGCCGGCGGCTATCCCGGCAACGACGACGACGGCCGCGCGCTGCAGGCCACCCTGGATCAAGCCAAGCTCCGGACCGACATGCTCAACAGCGCGTCCGCCCTCAAGTCGCACAAGCTCTCGAGCGGCAAGCTCGGCGTGACCGGCTTCTGCTGGGGCGGCGGCACCGTCAACTACCTCGCAGTCACGATGGGCAGCGACCTGCAGGCCGGCGTGCCGTTCTACGGGGCGGCGGCCGAGACCGCCGGGGTGCCGAGGATCAAGGCGCCCCTGCTGATCCAGTACGCCGAGAACGACCAGCGCATCAACGAAATGTGGCCCGCGTTCGAGGCCGCGCTGAAGGCCGCCGGCGTGCCGCACCAGATGCACATCTACCCGGGCACCCAGCACGGCTTCCACAACAACTCGACGCCCCGCTACCACGAAGCGTCGGCGAAACTGGCGTGGGACCGCACCATCGCCTTCTTCAGGAAAACCCTGGCCTGACCGGCCGCCGCGACCTCGGAGGCGATCCATGGCAAATACCGACATGAGCACGGGACTGCAGCTTCGCTCCACGGTGAAGAAGAACGGTACGCTCGAGCTCTCGCTCATCCGCGTGGCCACCCCCGAGCCGAAGCCCGAGGAGGTGATCGTCCA
>DATFGS010000422.1:0-4583 GCA_035249225.1 Candidatus Methylomirabilota bacterium
CCCGGCGAGTACCGGTACTCGATCACCTCGGACGGCTTCGACGAGCCGATCACGATCGCGGTGCGCTGTCAGATCCAGGGGGACGACCTGCTCGTCGACTTCACCGGCTCCTCCCCCGCGAGCCGGCGCGGCATCAACGTGGTGATGAACTACACCGAGGCCTACACGACCTACGGGGTGAAGGTCATCGTGAGCCCCGACGTGCCCAACAACGAGGGCGCCTTCCGGGTGCTCCGCATCACCGCGCCCGAGGGCTCCATTCTGAACGTGCGGCCGCCCGCCCCGGTGGCGGCCCGGCACATCGTCGGCCACTTCCTGCCGCACGCGGTGGCGGGCGCCCTGAAGGAGGCGCTCCCGGACCGGGTGATGGCCGAGGGCTCGGCCAACATCTGGGGGCTGCAGCTCACCGGCAAGAACGCCGACCGCACGCCGTGGGTCTACACCTTCTTCAGCTCGGGCGGCACCGGGGCGCGACCCCGGCAGGACGGGCTCTCCGCCACCGCGTTCCCCTCCGGCGTGCTCGGGACCCCGGTGGAGGTCATCGAATCGCTCGCCCCGCTGCTGATCGAGCGCAAGGCCCTGCGCGACGGGTCGGGCGGCGACGGCCGCCAGCGCGGCGGGCTCGGCCAGGTCATCGCGTTCCGGGTGCGCTCCGACGAGCCAGCCACTTGCTCGGTGCTCTGCGATCGCACGCGGATCCCGCCGCAAGGATTCTTCGGCGGGGGCCCCGGCCTGCCCGGGCAGGTGCTGATCAACGGGCGCGCGCCGGCCAATCCCAAGGGCGAGCAGACTCTGCGGCCGGGCGACCTGGTCGAGGTCCTGCTGCCGGGCGGCGGCGGCTACGGCGCGCCCGCCGAGCGCGACCCGGCCCTTCGCGCCCGCGACCTGCAACAGGGTTACGTCCTGCCATCGGGGCGAGGTGTCGCGGCCGGCTGACCGGACGTGAGCGCCCGGGCCCGGGGGATCGGCGTCGTCGCCGTGGCGGGCGCCTGGTGGCTCCTGCTCGCGATCGCCTTCCTGTGGAACCGTGGCGACGACGTCGGACGGCTGCCCGCGCTGGGGGCGTCGTTCGTGGCCGCGCTCGGCCACGGGCCGGTCTGGGGCCCGGCCGGACTCGGGGCCTCGCTGGCCGGCGCGACGCTGGCCGGGCTGATCGGGCTCGCGTGGTACGGGGTCGGCGACGGGATCGTCCGCCGCCTCCCGCGATTTCCGGACCGCCCGGCGCTCGACGATCGGATCGGGGGAACCGCCCGCGTCACGCTGCTCGGCGCGGCCGCGTGCTCGCTCCTCTGGTTCTTCCTCGGCACCGTTGCCCTCTACCGCGTGCCGGTCGCGGTGCTCGTGCTGCTCGCGGGTCTCGTGCTCGCGGGCCGAGCGCTGGCGCGCGAGCGGCCGACTCCGCGCGCGCTCGCCCGGATCGCGGGATGGGCCGCGCTCGTGCTGGTGGTCAGCACCCAGGCGCTGGCCCTGATCGCGGCGCTCGCCCCGCCCACCGCCAAGGACACGGTCCTCTACCACTTCGCGCTGCCCAAGGCCTACATCGTGGCGGGCGGCGGGATCGAGGTCCCGTACAACATCGCCGGATACTACCCGCTCGGGGTCGAGTTGCACGCGGTCTGGGCGATGCTCCTGGGCGCGCCGCTCGGCGCGCGGGTCGGGGAGGCCGCCGCGGGCGCTACCCTGTTCCTCTTCGCGCCCCTGCTGCTGATGGTCGTCCACGGGTGGGCGCGGGAGCGCGGCCTCGATCGCGGGTGGGCCGCGACCGCCGCGCTGCTCGTGGCCTGGGTGCCCACCGGGTACGACGTGGCGGCCAGCGCCTACGTGGACCTGGCTCTCGCCGCCTACACCGCGATCGCGGTCGCCGCGTTCGGGCGCTGGTGGACGACCCTCGACCCGCGTTATCTGATCTGGATCGCGGCGGGGATCGGCGGCGCGCTCTCCATCAAGCTGAGCGCCGTGTTCGTGATCCTGCCCCTGGCCCTGCTGAGCCTGGCGCGGTCGCTCGCGCGATCGAGCTCGGAGCCGGGCACCGGGACGATCGCGGGCGGCGCGATCGCCGCGCTGGGCGCCGGCGCGGCCCTGGCCGCGCCCTGGTACGTGCGGAACTGGATCCGCACCGGCAGCCCGCTCTTCCCCTTCTACCTCTCCATCTGGCCGGGGCAGGCGCCGGGCTGGGATCTCGAGCGCTCGCAGCTCTACGAGACGCTCTTCTCGCTGTACGGGAACACCCGGGGCGCGCTCGCCTACATCCTGACGCCGCTGCGCCTCGCGGTGGCCGCGCAGCCGGACCAGCCCCCGCTCTACGACGGCGTGCTCGGCATCGCGGTCGCCTTCGTGCTGCCGCTCCTCGCCTGGGCCCTCTGGACACGACGCCTCGACGTCGAGCTGGGGCTGGCCGCGCTGGTCTCGGGCTGCCTGTTCGTCTTCTGGCTCTTCTCGAGCCAGCAGCTGCGCTACCTGCTGCCCGCGCTGCCCGGCCTCGCGGTCGCGATCGCGGCGGCGGGAGCCGCGTGCGAGGGAACGAGCGGTCGCGCTTTCCGCGCGCTGCTCCTGGCCGCCGCCGCGCTCGGCATCCCGGTCACGCTCGCGTGGTTCCTGGCCGCGGACCCCGCGCGCGTGGTGCTGGGCGGCGAGGGCCGACCCGAGTACCTCCGCCGGCGGCTCGACTACTACCCGTACTACGAGGTCGTGAACCAGGAGCTGCCGCCGGGCGCGAAGGTGTGGCTCATCAACATGCGGCGGGACACCTATCACCTGGAGCGGCCGTACTTCTCGGACTTCATCTTCGAGGACTACACCCTCACCCGCTACGTGCGGGCGGCGGCCGGATACGAGGAGATCCGCGAGCGCGTGCGCGCCGACGGCATCACCCACCTCCTGGTCCGGCACGATCTCCTCCTCGACTACCGCCGCTCTCCCATCGTGGACGAGCGGCGGACGCGCGAGGAGAACGAGGCCCGCCTCACCCTGCTGGCCGACTTCCTCAGCCGCGGCACCCGGCTCGTCAAGGGCGACCAGAAGTTCTGGCTGATCGAGCTCCCCGCGCGTCCCGGCTGAGGCCGATCCGCGGCCCGGCTCAGCCGCTCGGTCGAGGCCGGAACACGAGCGTCTGGCCGATGCGCTCGGCCACCGCGTAGCGACGCTCGATCGCCTGGAGCATCTCGTCGGTCCATCGGTCCCGGTGGAGCGCCACGTCGGGGATCGCGTAGATCAGGATCGCCGCAAAGGCCTGGCGCTCGATGTCGTCGAGCAGCGGCCGCTGGTCCCATCGCCCCGCGCGGGCGAGCTGGGTCATTTCGAACGGCTGGAAGTAGATCGGCCGCCCGGCCCGGGCCAGCAGCCCCATGTCCTCATCGGCGAGCACTACGCCGCCGGTCTCCCGGATCACCTGCTCCAGCCGGCGGGCATCCGCGAGCTGAGCGAGGCGGGCATGGGTCACCCCCCGATAGGGAGAGGCCAGGACCATCAGCGCCACGTCGAGCGCCAGCAGCGCCGCCACCACCGCGGTCGCGGCGCGTCGGGGTCCGAGCCAGGCCAGCAGGGCACCGAGGGCCAGGGCCACCGCCGCGCCCAGCTCCAGCAGGTAGTTCACGTTCGAGCCGACCTTGCCGATCGTCAACCCCGAGAGCGCGGCGCCGATCAGGTAGGGGCCCACGAGGCGCCAGGACGGCACGCGGAGCGCGCCGGCCACCAGCAGGAACAGGCCGGCCGCGGTGAGCGCGATCGGCATCAGCGCCCACACGTCCGCCAGGTAGCGCGCGAGCGAGCCCGCCCGGTACGCGTTGAGGTTGGCGGTGACGATGTTGTAGGAGAAGCCGCCGTGGGTGAGCCCCTCGAGCCCGGCGAAGAGCGCGGCGCCGGATGCCGCCACCAGGCCGATCAGGGCGAGCGCGCGGCGCCCGCGCCCGATGGCGAGCAGCCAGGCGGTCGCGGCGAGTGGAGCGGCCAGCCCGTACGACTGGCGCGTGAAGATGGCCGCGGTGAGCAGGAGCGTCGCGAGCGGGACCGTCCATCGCGCGTCGGGGCGGCGGACGCAAACGTAGAGCCCACCCAGGCTGAGCGCGAGCGCGAAGGCGTCCACCCGGTAGAGGCCGGCCCAGTAGGACGCGGGCGGGAACGCGAGCAGCGCGAGACCTCCGACGACCGCGGCCAGGCGATCGCGCGTGAGCGCGTGCACGATCAAGCCGATCAGCGTCGCGGCGGCCGCGATGCTGAGCCAGGAGAGCAGGCGGCCGTACCAGAACGCGGGGCCCACGAGCCGGGCGACCGGGCTCAGCACGAGCGGGTAGAGCGGCGGGTAGTTGCTGATGGTGTACGGCGGCGAGGCCAGATCGGCGCGGTAGATGTTCTCGCGGCGGCCCAGAGCCCGCGTCTGGGCCAGCAGGGGCCCCTCCCCGTAGTCCATCGGGTACGGGAACGCGATCACGCGCGCGCCGTCCACTACGAAGAGGACGGCGCCACCCACGAGGGCCAGGAGGAGCAGGCCCGTCGGCACCATCGCCACGAGCATCGTCAGGTTCGCGCGTCTCTCCATCGCCGGGCCCGCGCGAGCAGTGTAGCGCATCGACGATGCGGGACCGGCC
>DATFGS010000423.1:0-2497 GCA_035249225.1 Candidatus Methylomirabilota bacterium
CAGCCGGTCGCGCTCGATCAGCGGCACCAGGCTGTTGCCCACGTTGACGAGCAGGATGCCGGTCATCACGTGGATCTTGTCGTGGTCGACCAGCTTGCGGTACTTCGCGATCGCGGTGGCCGCGTTGCCCTCGGTGTCCTCTTCGATCAGCTCGATCTTGCGCCCGCCCGCCTGGTAGTTGACCTGCTCGAGCGACATCTTGAGCCCGTCGAGCATGTCCTTGCCCGCCTGCGCGAAGATGCCGGTGAGCGGGCCCATGAAGCCGATGCGGATGCTCTCCGCGGCGGCGGCGGGGCTCGTCGCGAGCGCGGCCAGGGCGAGGAGGAGCGCGGTGGTCAGGCCGACGCGGGGGAATTTCATGGTGGCGGCTCCTGTGAGGCGGGAGTACTGCATCCCCTCACCCTGCCCTCTCCCCCTCGGCGGGGGAGAGGGCGGGGCGGGTCAACGACCGAGAGCCTTCAGCGCCAGCTCGAGGCCGCGCTTGCCGTCGGCCCCGGTGCGGGTGAGCCAGGTGTCCCAGGCGGCCTTGGCGGCCTGGCGCGCCTTGGCCAGCTCCTCCTTGGGCGGATCCACGATCGTCATGCCGAGCTCGGGCAGGCGCTTGCGCACCCGCTCGTCGAACGCGATCGCGTCGCTCCACTCCTTCTCCTCGAGGTTGGTCTCCTTGACCGCGTCGAGCACGACCTGCTGGAGATCGGCGGGGAGCGCGTCCCACGCCTTCTGGTTGGCCACGATCCACTCCTGGGCGGCCCCCGCCAGGTACCAGTAGTCCACGTACTTCGCGACCTCGAAGAACTTCATCGGCTCCGCGTTGGTGGCGGAGGTCATGGCCCCGTCCACCGTCTTCTTCTCGAGCGCGGAGTAGACCTCGCCGAAGGCGATGTTGACCGGGGCGCCGCCCAGGATCCGGGTGAGGTTCGCGGAGTCGGCGCCGTAGACGCGGATCTTCTTGCCCTTCCAGTCGGCCACCGTCCGGATCGGCACGGTGGAGAAGATCTGCTGGGAGGGCCACGTGCTCATCGCGATGAGCTTGAGGCCCTTCCTGGCCAGCATCTCGCCGTAGAAGCCGCGCATCTGGAAGGCGGCCTTCTTGTGCTCCTCCATGCTGCTGGTCATGAACGGCAGCTCGAGGGGGCCCATCTCGAGCAGCACGTCGGTGAGGTAGGAGGCGAGCACCGGCGCGATCTCGGCGCGGCCGTCGAGCACCGCGGGGATCAGCTCGGGCCCCGGGTAGAGCGAGGAGGCCGCGTGGAAGCGGATCTCCATGCGCCCGCCCGACTTCTCCTTCACCTTGTTGCCGAAGGCGGTGTAGTTGACCGTGTGGTAGTAGGTCGGCGCCGAGATGTGCGGCAGGTTCCACACGATCGGCTTCGCCTGCGCGGCCGCCGGCGCGGGAGTGGAGGCGCCGGTCGCGGTGAGCGCGACCAGGACGAGGGCGAGCGTGCTCCAGGTCAGGGATTTCGTCATAGGTCTCCTCGGACGCTATTCACAGAACTTGCACGGGGGAGAGTTGCGGTCGTAGGCGGGCGCCTTGAGGTACTCGTCCTGCTTGTAGGTCCAGAACTGCGAGACGTTCGGGTAGGTGTGGACCACCGTGTTCTGGAGCTTGCCGCCGACCCGCTCCACCTTGCGGACGTAGACGCTCTGGATCGGGTTGTTCAGCTCGTCCATCTTCATGGGGCCGCGCGGGTCGTCGCTGACCGCTACCTGCCGCAGGGCGGCGACGAACTTCTCCTTGTTCTCGGCCTCGCCGTTGATCGCCTTGAGCGCCTCGTAGTAGAAGCGGGCGCCGGTATAGCCCTGGGCGGAGTAGAGCGAGGTGCTGCGGCCGAAGCGCTTCTCGTAGGCGGCGGAGAATTTCTTGTTGGCCGGGGTGTCGAGCGCGGCACTGTAGTGGAGCGAGGTGATCACCCCGATCGCCTCGTCGCCCATGCCCTTGAGCACGTTCTCGTCGGTGAGGGTGCCGACCCCGACGAGCGGCATCTTCTCCTTGAGGCCGACGTCGTTCCAGGTCTTGACGAAGCGGGGCGAGAGGCCACCGGTGTGGCAGGCGTAGACGCCGTCGACGTCTTTCTTGAGCGAGGCGAGGAACGGCGCGTAGTCCTGGATGTTGAGCGGCGTCCAGATCCGCTGCACCACCTTGCCCCCCAGGTCCTCGAACACGCGCTGGAAGCCCGCGTTGGTTTCCCATCCGAACGCGTAGTCCATGCTGATCGTCGCCATCCGCCGCAGCTTGAGCTGCTTGTAGGCGTAGTCCCCGAGCGGGTGGGTCATCTGGCTGCCCGAGGCCGACGTGCGCACGATCCAGCGCACCGGCTTGCGCTGGGTGATGTCGTCGGGCGCGGTGATCGGGTACACCGTCGGGATCTTGTTCTGCTCGATGTAGGGCACGAGCGCGTAGCCGGTGGCGGCGAGCAGCCCGCCCGCGATCGTGTGCACCTTCTCCTGCTCGACCAGGCGCCGCACCTTGGTGAGGGCGCCGGTGGGCTCGGGGTCG
>DATFGS010000424.1:0-11211 GCA_035249225.1 Candidatus Methylomirabilota bacterium
CCTCCACCAGGTCCACGAAGAGCGGGCGCGTCCAGTCGAAGGCGGACCAGGCCAGCAGCAGGGCGACGAGCCCCGCGTGCAGCCCCACCGACAGTATGACGCCGCCGAGGCGCGCGATCACCGGCGGCGCTCCTGCCACTCCGCGATGGCCTGACCGAGTGCTGCGCGCGCCGCCCGCGCCACGACCCAGCCCATCTCGCTCGCCGGCCCGCCGAAGCGTGCCGCGGGCCCACGGCCGGTCGCCGCGATCACCACCGCGTCGGTGGAGGTCCCGCTCGCCGCGTGGTCGCCCTCGGCCAGCAGGCCGGCCTCCCGCAGCAGGAGCCCCTTCACCTCGGTCGCGGTGATCACCGCGTTGACGAGCGCGGCGGGCTCCGGATCGGCGTCGACCACCACGATCGTGTTGATCGTGGACGCGACCCAGGTCGCTACCGGTGAGAGGCCCGCGGCCACCGGATTGCTCAGCCCGACCGTGACGACGGCCAGGGCGTGGAATCCGCCCGCGGACTCCTCGGCCTGCACCGCGCGCTCTGTCCGGGCGCCGGTGAGCAGGCCCACCCACGGAGAAGGCACCCCCGCCCGCCCGGCGAACGCCGCGAGCATGCCCGCGGGATCCGCGCAGGGATCGTGCGTGCGCACGTGCAGGTTCACGACCGCGCGGGCCTCGGCGAAGCCGCCAAGATGCACCGCCGAGGACACGACACGGAGCGGCGCCTGGCTTCGCACCACCACCGCCTCGCTCCCGACCTCGACGGACACCCCGGCGATCATGCCCGTGATCCTAGAACGACGCCCGCAGGCCCGCCAGGGCGTTGATGCCGAGCGCGGGGAACCCGCGCACCTCCGCGTAGCCTTCGTTGAGCAGGTTCTGGATGCGCGCGGTCAGCTCGAGCTTCTGCAGCCAGCCCATGCGCTCGATGATGCGCCAGGTGCCGCCGATGTCCACCCGCGTGTGGCCGCTGTTGTACACCTCCCCGAACTGCTCGAATTGCTCGCTGACCACGTGGACCTGGGTGAAGAGCGACAGCCTGCTGATCGGCTCCCAGGTGAGCCCGATGTTCCACCGGTGCCGCGGCTCCCGCGGCAGGGGCCGGTCGGTGGCCAGGTTCTCCGAGTCGGTATAGGTGTAGTTGAGCGAGGCGACCAGGTTCGGCAGCACGTCCACCTCGCCGGTGAACTCGATGCCCGCGCTGCGGGCGCGCCCCACGTTGAAGGGCCCGCCGAACGGCGCGGTCGGGAGCGGGGTGCAGCAGGCGATCAGGTTCTTGAACTCGTTCTGGAAGTAGGTGAGCCCGAGCCGGATGCGGTTGTTCCAGAGCTTCTGGTCGACTCCGAAATCGTAGGAGAGGCTGTCCTCCGGCTGCAGGTTCGGGTTACCGAAGCCCGGAAAGAAGAGATCGTTGAAGGTCGGCGCCCGGAACCCGGTGCCCGCGCTGCCCCGCAGGCGGGTGCCCGTCTCCTTGATCAGGAAGGCCAGCGAGCCGCGCTCGGTGGTGGTGGTGCCGAAGACGCTGTTGTCCTCCACCCGGAAGCCGCCGGTCAGGAACAGCCGATCGAAGAAGCGGAGCTGCTGCTCGAAGAAGACCGACTGGGTCTCGCTGACCGCGCGGAAGGTGTTGCGGCTCTCCCCGATCTCCCGGCGATGCTCGAGCCCGACGCTGCTCGTGCTCCACTTGCCGATGAAGAACGAGTTCACCCACTCCGCCTCCCGCCGCTCCACGTTGACCTGGGAGAAGGTCGGGAAGTCGAAGTCCACCCCGGGGTCGGCCGGATCCTGAAAGCCCGCGCTGTTCTGGTACCGGGCGAGGCGGCCCCGGGTCTCCCACCACTCCACCGGGCGGCTCTTGCCTTCGAGGCTGAAGATCGTCGTCTCCGACTGCGAGCGGGCGTTCCGGTTGATGATGGGGACGATCGGCTGCGGGCCGGGGAACACCCCCTTCACCGGCACCCCGATGTCGTTCTTGTTGTAGCGGAAGACGAAGTCCAGGGTGGAGTTCCAGGGCAGCGTGGCCCCGATCCGGGCGCTCAGCGCGTTGGCATTGGTCTCGTCGTTCTGGAACTGGCCGTTGCTCTCGAAGTGCGAGGCGGACAGCGCGTAGTTCAGGATCTTCCACGCGCCGGAGACGGTCGCGCGCGAGACCAGGGTGTCGTAGTTGCCCACCTCCTGCTGGATCGTGGCCTGGAACGGCCCGCCCTTGCCCTTGCGGGTGATGATGTTGATCACGCCGCCGATGGCGTCGGCCCCGTAGAGCGTGGACTGCGCGCCCCGGATCACCTCGATGCGCTCGATGAGGTCGGGCGAGATGTCGGACAGGTCCACCTGGCCCAGGGTCGGGCTCTTCACCCGCAGGCCGTCCACCAGCACCTGCACCTGGTTGGCGTTGGCGCCGCGGATGGTCACGCTCGTGGTCTTGCCGTAGGCCCCGGACCGCCGGATCTCGACGCCGGGCACGTTGCGCAGGGCCTCGTCCAGGGTCGGGTAGTGATAGGTCTGGAAGTCCTCGCCGCTGACCACGCTGACCGAGGCGCCGAGCTGCTCGGACGGGGTCTCGACCGGGGTCGCCGTCACCACCACTGGATCCACACGCTTCGGCTCCTGCGCATGCGCCGCCAGGGGCGGCGTCAGGGCCAGGACCAGACACCACGCGAATCGCTGTCGCATCGACCACTCCTTTTGCCTCGAAAGGGGTTGGCGTCGGCGATCGCAGCCAGGTTTCCTGACTCGTGGATCGGCGTCGTGGCCCGGCCTTCCCAGGTGCCCCCTCGGGCACCCAGTGGCTCCCATCACGGGATCGGGCGAGACTCCCCACTTACAGTGGCGGGACCGTGCCGGCTTCGGCCGTGACATCGGCCGGGACCGGCTTCCCTTGATCTGCGATCTGTCTGCTGTCTTTATCTAGCTTTACCTTCTATCACCTCCTGTTCTAGTTTCAGACTCCGGGTAGACGAGATGGACGGTGGGGCGGCCGCTGATCGGGTGCTTGTCGACGAGGACGCGGCAGCCGTAGGCCGACTCCAGCACCGCCTCGTCGATGACCGCCTCGGGGGGGCCGACGCGGACGGCCGAGCCGCCGGCCATCAGGAGCAGACGGTCGCAGAGCTCGGCCGCGAAGCCCAGGTCGTGCGAGACGAGCACGATGGTCAGGCCCGCCTCCCGGCCGAGCCGCCGCAGCAGCCCCGCGCACTCGGCCTGGTAGCGCAGATCGAGGTGCGCGGTCGGCTCGTCGAGGACGAGGAGGCGCGGCTCCTGGGCCAGCGCCCGTGCCAGCATCACGCGCTGGCGCTCGCCCCCGCTGAGGCGGTCGAGCAGGGTGGCCCGGAGCGGCAGGACGCCGGCCGCCTCCATGGCGCGCCGGGCGGCCGCCCGATCCTCGGGGCTCTCGAAGAAACGGCGGGGGGCGCGCGGGTAGCGGCCCATGAGCACGAGCTCCTCGACGGTGTGCGGGAACCCGCGCGGCACGTCCTGCGGCACCACCGCCACCTGCCGCGCGACCTGGGCGCCGGACAGCCCCGCCACGTCCACGCCGTCCAGACGGATCCGGCCCGCCGTGGGCTCCACCACCTTCGAGAGCAGGCGGACCAGCGTCGTCTTGCCCGAGGCGTTCGGACCGATGACCCCGAAGGTCTCGCCCGGCCTCACCTCGAACGACAGCTCGCGAATGGCGAAAGCCCCCACGGCGGCCGACGCGTAGGCGAAGCCCAGCCCCTCGCACTTCACCAGCGGGGCCGTCACAAGCCGGCCCCGGGCGCGCGCGCGCGGAGGAGATAGATGAAGAACGGCGCGCCGCAGAACGCGGTGATGACCCCGACCGACAGCTCGGCCGGCGCGACGACGTTGCGCGCGAGCGTGTCGGCCAGCAGCAGGAAAGCGCCGCCGCCCAGCACCGCGGCCGGGATCACCACCCGGTTATCGGGCCCGAGGAGCATCCGGATCACCTGCGGCACGATCAGGCCGACGAAGCCAATGGGGCCCACGAACGCGACCACCGCGGAGGTCAGGAGCGCGGCGCCCGCGAAGACCCGGCGCTTCAGGCGCTCCGCGTCGACGCCGAGCTGCTGGGCGCTCTCCTCGCCGAGGGCCAGCAGGTTGAGCGGGCGCGCCTGTCCCACGACGAGCCAGAGCCCGACGGCGGTCAGGGCCGCGAAGACGGCGAGGCTGGCCGGCGAGATCGGGCCGAGGTTGCCGAGCAGCCAGTGCACGACGCCGCCGAGGCGGTCGAAGTCCAGGACCGAGATCAGCACCGTGATCGCCGAGGAGAAGAAGATGCCGACGATCACCCCGGCCAGCAGCAGCGTGTGCACCGGCAGCCCGCCGCCCCGCGAGGCGATCGCGTAGACCGCGACGCCGGCGACCAGCGCCCCCGCGAAGGCGCAGGCCGCGATGCCGACCGCCTCCACGAGCCCGCCGCCCAGCCCGAACACCTGGGCGACGATCACGCCGAAGGCGGCGCCGCTCGAGACCCCGAGCACGGAGGGCTCGGCCAGCGGGTTGCGTGTGAGGGCCTGGAACCCGGCGCCCGCGACGGCCAGCGCGCCGCCCGCGAGCAGGGCGGCCAGGATGCGCGGCAGGCGCAGGCTCAGCACGACCGCCTGGTCGACGCCCTTGACACGCCCGGTGAGCACGGCCAGCACGTCGCCCGGGGGCACGCGCGCGCTGCCCAGGAAGAGGGCGCCGACCGCGACCACCACCACCACGAGGCCGAGCGCGGCCAGCAGCGCCGCGAGGCGGGCGCCGGAGGCGGAGGAGGGCCGGGTCATCGCGCCGCCGCCTTCTCGAAGGCCTCGGGGTGGATCAGCCGCGCCAGCACCTCGAGGCCGTCCACGATTCGCGGACCGTAGCGATGCATCAGGTTGCCGTCGACCGTGTGAAGGCGCCCCGCGCTGACCGCCGGGACCTGGGTGAAGCGCTCCCACTTGGACCGCACCAGCGGGCTCCCGGTCGCGTCGTGGCTGGCGATCAGGATCACCTCGGGGTTGCGCGCCAGGGCCGCCTCCATGCTGTAGCGCGGATAGCCCTGTCCCCCGTCCGCGGTGACCGAGTCGCCGCCGGCCAGCGTGATCAGCTCGGAGACGAGGGCGCCGCGCGCGGGCACGATGAGCGGGTCCGGCCAGAGCACGTAGAGCACGCGGGGGCGCGGGCGACCGGCCACCCGTGCCGAGACCGCCTGGATGCGCTCGCGGAGCGCGGCCGCCGCGCGGTCCGCGGCTACCGCGCGATCGGTCAGGCGGCCGAGGCGGGCAATGAGATCGAGCACGTCGTGGACGGCAACCGGATTGACCAGGTAAACCGGTATCTTGAGCCGTCCAAGCTGATCGAACGTTTCATGTCGATTGCCCGCCGGCGTGGCGACCACGAGGTCGGGCCTCAGGGCGACGATGCCCTCGAGGCTCGGCGAGATCATGCCGCCGACGCTGGGCTTCTGCCGCGCGGCCGGCGGGTAGTCGCAGAAGTCGGTGACCCCGACCAGGCGATCCTGGGCGCCGATCGTGAACGCGGTCTCGGTCACGCTCGGGACGAGCGAGACGATGCGCGCGGGCAGCGCCGGCAGGACGATGCGCCGCCCGGTCTGGTCGGTGACCGTGAGCGCGGAGGCCGTCTGGGGCAGCAAGAGGCCCGCGAGGGCGAGCGCCGCCACCAGGCGGATCACGACCTCGCTCCCGGGACGTCCGGGCGGTCCGAGACCCCGGCGGACTTGAAGGTCGCCATGTCGGTCAGCACGCCGACCGCCGCGCGCGCCAGGCCGATGCAGAGCGCCGCGCCCGTCCCCTCGCCTAGGCGCAGGCCGAGATCGAGGTAGGGCTCGAGACCAAGCGCCTCGAGGACGCGGGCGTGCCCCGGCTCTGCCGAGAGGTGCGAGGCGAGGAGCGCCCCGCGCGCCTCCGGCCTGAGCCGCACCGCCACGAGCGCCGCCGCGCCGGCGATGAAGCCGTCGAGCACCACCGGCAGGCGGGACGCGGCGCCGGCCAGGATGACCCCCACGAGCCCGGCGATCTCGAGCCCGCCGACCTTTGCGAGGGTGTCGAGCGCGTCGGCCGGGTCGGGCCGGTTGACGGAGAGGGCCCGGCCGATGGCCTCGACCTTGCGCCGCCGGCCGGCCGCGTCCACGCCCGTCCCGGGACCGGTGACGCTCTCCGGAGACGCCCCGGTGAGGGCGGCCACGATCGCGCTGGCCACGGTGGTGTTGCCGATCCCCATCTCCCCGGTGCCGACAAGGTCCGCGCCGCGGGCGCGCTCGGCTTCCACCAGCGCGAGGCCGGCCTCGATGGCCCGCGCGCATTGCTCGGGTGTCATCGCGGGCCCTCGCGTCATGTCCGCGGTGCCGGGCGCCACCTTGCGGTCGCGCAGATCGGGATGCCGCGGCAGCGCCCCCGCCACGCCCAGATCCGCCACCACGACGCGCGCGCCCGCGTGGCGCGCGAGCACGTTGACCGCCGCGCCGCCGCGGAGGAAGTTCTCGACCATCTGCGCGGTAACCACCTGGGGATAGGCGCTCACCCCCTGGGCGACGACGCCGTGGTCCCCCGCGAGCGTGAAGATCACCGGGTCGCGGAGCGGCGGCGGACAGAGGGCCGTGATGCCCGCGAGCCGCACGACGAGCTCCTCGAGCCGCCCCAGGCTCCCGGGCGGCTTGGTGAGCTGATCGAGGCGGCGGCGCGCCTCGATCTCGGCGCGCGCATCCGGGAGCGGGATGACGCTAGGGAGCTTCATGGGTCGGGGCGGGGCGGGCCGGCGGCGGTGGCTCGTCCTTGACGATCATGGGAAGGCCCGCCACCATCAGCGTCACGCGATCGGCCCCGGCGGCCAGGCGCAGATTGACGGAGCCCAGGAGGTCGCGATAGCGGCGGCCGAGCGCGGTCGATGGATGCACGCCCTCGCCGACCTCGTTCGAGACGATGACGAGAGACACCACACGCTCCCGCTGGAGCTTGGCCAGGTCGTCGGCGGATGCCAGGACCGCCGCGTCGTCGTCGCCGCGCTCCATGAGGTTGGCGACCCAGACGGTGACGCAGTCCACCAGGATCAGGTCATGGGCGGTGGCGGCCCGGCGGCAGGCGGCCACGATCTCCTGCGGCTCCTCGACGGTGGTGAAGCGCGCGGGCCGATCGGCCCGGTGGCGCGCGATGCGCGCGGCCATGTCGCCGTCGAGCGCGCGCGCGGTCGCCAGGAACGCCACGCGACGGCCGGACTGCGCCGCCTGCTCGACCGCGTAACGGCTCTTGCCGCTGCGGGCGCCGCCCAGCACGAGATGCGAGGAATGCACGGCCGTCACCTCGGTCCTCCCTCGAGGACCGGCGTGGGTGGCAGCGTCCGGGCAGGTCTCCTGGCTTTCGGATCGTCCTACTCCCCGCGCCTTCCCGATCCGGCTGGGGCCGGAGCAGTGGCCGATCGCGGGTTTCGTACCCGATTACAGTGACGGGGTCGCGGCGGATTCGCACCGCCTTCCCTGGGGCCCGCACCCGGCGGGCCGCCCGGATACCATGGACGGCCCGACCGTAGCAGAGAGGTCGGGGCAGCGCAACCCGCCCCGCGGGCCGCCTACCAGTCGGCCAGCCGATCGATGCGACGCCGCTCGCGCTTGGTGGGACGTCCCGCGCCGGGCGGGCGGTAGGCGGACGGCCCGGGCCGAGCCTCGCGCGGGGGCGGGGGCGGCGTGAGGTCCTCGTAGAGGAGCGCCGCGTCGGCGGCGCTGCCGCGCCGCTCCGCGAGCGCGGTCACGCGCACGATCCGGCGAATCCGCGGAAGGGTGACGCGCAGCATGTCGCCGGGCCGCACGGTCTTGGACGGCTTGGCCGCGTCGCCGTTGACGTGCACCTTGCCGCCGTTGCAGGCGGCGCCCGCGAGCGTGCGGCTCTTGAAGAAGCGCGCCGCCCACAGCCACTTGTCGATCCGCACGTCCGGCATCTGGTTTTTACCGTAGCATACGGGCCCCGTGAGACACTGACTCCGCCATGTTCCGCGCCGCGATCGGGCTCGTGACCGGGGTGACGTTGCTGGCCATGGCCCTCGTGGGGATCGGGCCGCTCTCCGCGGCCGATCCCGCCAGCGTGCCAGTCGAGGACTGGGCTCAGCAGCCGGAGGGCAAGACCGGCATCCCCGACGGCTGGAAGGGACAGAGCTGGGGCAGCCCCAAGTACGAGTTCCGCGTCGTCACCCAGGGCGGCCGCAAGGTCCTCCATCTGAAGAGCAACGGCGACAGCTCGACGATCTCCAAGGAGATCAAGGTCGACGTCAAGAGCCACCCGATCCTGACGTGGAGCTGGCAGGCGGTCGTCCTCCCCAAGGGCGGCGACGCCCGCAAGTCGGCGACCGACGATCAGGCCGGGCAGCTCTACGTGACCTTCCCGCGATTCCCTTCGCAGGTCCGCTCGCGCATCATCTCCTACATCTGGGACACCACCGCGCCCGCGGGGGCGGTGTTCAAGAGCGAGAAGACGGGCCTCGTGACCTACGTGGTGGTCCGCTCGGGACCCGCCGATCTCGGCAAGTGGACGACCGAGAGCCGCAACGTCCTCGAGGACTACAAGAAGATCTACGGGGAGGCGCCCGCGGAAGAGGCGGGAGCCGTCTCGATCTCGATCGACTCCAACGACACGCGCTCCGCCGCCGAGGCCTACTTCGGCGAGATCCTGTTCCGCAAGCCCTGAGAGCCAGGAAAGGAGGCGGCGCGATGTTGCTCCGGCTGACCCTGGAGACCGTCCTCACCCACTCCCGCGCCAGGGCCCTCTCCTTCCGCTTCTAGTGCGGCCGTTCGTCGTCGTCGTCACCCTCCTTCTCGGCCTGGTGGTGATGGTCAACGGTCTCGCGGTCTGGGACCGGGCGCGCCACGAGGCGCGCATCGAGCTGGCGGCGGCCGCCTTCGCGCCCGGCCAGGCCCTGCTCGGCTATCGCGACACCGACGAGCGGCGGTTCCAGAAGGCGCGCCTGGCCGTGATCCCGCGGCCGCGGGTCGTCGTGTTCGGATCGAGCCGGGTCATGACGATCTCGACGGCGATGGTGGGCGCGGGCCCGGGAGAGTTCTACAACACCGGGCTCTCCGGCGGCACCGTCGAGGACTTCATCGTGATGTGGTCGACGCTGAAGGCCGGCGACAAGATCCCGGAGGTCGCGATCTTCGGCATCGACAACTGGGAGTTCAACGCGTCGCATCCCCAGGTGCGCTGGCTCGTCTGGGCCGACGACGTGGACCGCTTCCTGGAGACGACCGAGGGGGCGGGGGGCTGGCGCCACGCGGACCGCGTGCTCTATCGGTGGTATCAGCTCAAGGATCTCGTGTCCTACTCGGTACTCCGGCGGTCGCTCGGCGACCTGCGGCGCCTGCGCCTCGATCGCGAGCCGCGCGGCGCCGAGCTGGTGCGCTCGCTCGCGGATCACGTCGTCGACGAGCGCCGCATCGACGGCCGGCGGGCGTTGCGCGCGGACGGCAGCCTCGTCTACGAGACGTCCTACGAGGCGCGGGGGCCGGACGAGGTGCGCGCCGACGCGCGGGACTTCGTCCTGCAGCACCACGCCAATCTCCGTGCGTTCGCCTGGGACGCCGCGCGCGAGCGGCGCCTGGACTTCCTCTGGCGGGACATGCGGGCGCACGGGGTGCGGATCATCGCCTACCTGCCCCCCTATCATCCGCTCGTGTGGGAGAGCGTCCGCCACGACGCCGGCGCGATGGCCGGCCTGGCCCGGACCCGCACCGCCCTCGCCACCCTGGCCGGCCCGCGCGCCGCCGTCTCCGATCTGTCCGATCCGGCCTCGGTGCCGTGCACCGAGAGCGACTTCATCGATGGCACCCACGCGCGCGCCGGCTGCATGGCGCGCGTCCTCGCGCGCGGGCGCGCCCTCGCGCCTTGACCCGCCGGACAATGGCCGGGCCACGTGGTCTCACCAACCAGCGCGGTCGAGTATTCGGGACCGCGGGCCGAGCTGAAGCGCCTGGGCCGTGACCCGTGAGGCGACGATCCGGTTCCAAACCCCGAGGACCAGGAAAGGAAGGTCCCATGGCATCCTACGGCGCACTACTGCTCCGGCTGATCCTGGGTGTCGTCTACATCATGCACGCCTACCTGGCCCTGGTCGTCTTCGGCCCGTCCGGCATGATCGCGTACCAGGCCAAGGCGGGAGTGCCCTTCCCCGAGCTCGCCACGTGGTACCTGATCCTGGCCCATGGGCTCGGCGGGATCTTCCTCGTGCTCGGGATCTACACGCGCTGGGCGGCCCTGGTGAACGTACCCGCCATGCTGGGGGCGATCGTCTTCGTGCACCTGAAGAACGGCTTCTGGGCCCACCAGAGGCCGGACGCGGGCTATGAGTATCCGCTGGTCCTGCTGGTGGCCACCCTGGCGGCGGCCATGATCGGCGGGGGTGCCCTGAGCCTGAAGCGGTAGCGCCCGCGGCTAGTGCGCGGGTGGCGGGAAGGTGTTCACGGGGACCAGGCTCGTGGCCTGGCTCAGCGCCACGTCCGTCTGCTTGCCACCCTTGACCGTGACGCTCTGGTCCCAGAGGATCTTGTCGGCGAAGGCGCCGATGAGCCGGTACTGGCCTTCCCGGACATCCTTGAACTCGAAGCGCTCGCCCAGCCGGATCTGCGTCCTCTGTCGCAACTCGCGCGTCGCGTCCTCGCTCCCCACGATCGCGATCGTCACCGGGAGCTGGTGCTCGGCCGGAGTGACCCCCGTCCACTGGGTCTGACCGGAGATCGAACCCTGCACGGCCGGATCGATCGTCTTGGCCGTGGCGTCGCTGGAGACGACGTCGGACTTCCCGGGCGCGGGCGGGGACTCCACCAGGGCCCCGACGCGCACGAGCCAGCGACGGGCGTCGTCGCGCTCGGTCGATTCGGCCGGAGCGTTCGACATCACCCAGCGAAACTGCGCGATGGCCTCCGGCCGCTTCCCGAGGAACGAGTAGGCGGTGCCGAGGGCGAAGCGGACCGGCACGCTGCCGGGCTCGAGGTCGGCGGCCTGGCGAAGCCTCTCCACCGCGGTCACGTAGTTGCCCTGAGCCATGAGCGCGCCTCCCTCGGCGAGCATCTGCTCCGCCGGGGAAACGGCACTCGGGGCCGGGACCTGGCGCGCAGGCGGCTGCTGGCAGGCCGCCAGGAGCAGCGCCGCGACGAGGAGCAGATGCGGCACCGGCTAGTTCTCGCGGTATGCGGAGATGCGCATGTTGTAGAGGGCCATAAGCGCCCGGTCGATGTTCTCCTTGCTGGACAGGATCCG
>DATFGS010000425.1:0-2441 GCA_035249225.1 Candidatus Methylomirabilota bacterium
TCGTAGTCGTCGCCGGGGAGGCGCTGGATGATGCCGATGGCCTGCGCCTGCGGCTGGGTCACCGCCTCGGGCAGGGTGTGGATGGGGCCGCACGGCACGCCGCCCGCTTCCAGCAGGTCGATCCACTCGCCCTTGGTGCGCGTGAGGAAGATCGTCTCGAGCAGGGCGAGCAGCGCGGGCTTGTTGGCCACGCGCGCCGCGTTGGTGACGAACCGCTCGTCCCTCGCCCACTCCGGATGGCCCACCACCGCCGCGAGCTTGGCGAAGAGCCGGTCGTTGCCGGCGGCCACGATCATGGTGCCGGTCTTGGTCTCGAAGCCCTGGAACGGCACCACGCGCTGGCTCCCGGTCCGGTGGCGCTCCGGCACCTCGCCGGAGGCGCGGTAGCTCGCGAAGTGGCCCTTCAGCCACGCGAGGCCCGTCTCGTAGAGCGAGGCGTCCACCACGCAGCCGCGCCCGGTCCGCTGGCGCTGCACGAGCCCGGCGAGCGCGCCCATCGCGGTCCACATGCCGGTGCCGTAGTCGAGGATGGAGGTGCCGATGCGGGTCGGCGGCCCGCCCTCGTCGCCGTTCATCATCATGAGCCCGGAGAACGCCTGCACCATCGGCTCGAACCCGGGCTTCATCTTGAGCGGGCCGGAGCGCCCGAAGGCCCAGACCGAGCAGTAGACGAGCCGGGGGTGCCGCGCGAGCAGCGTGTCGGGGCCGAGCCCCATCTCGTCGAGCGAGCCGGGCCGCAGGTTCTGGACCAGCACGTCGGCCGTCCCCAGGAACTCGAGCAGCCACGCCACCGCCTTCGGGTCCTTGAGGTCGAGGCTGATGCCGCGCTTGTTCGCGTTGACCGCGAGGAAGCCCGGCGACACGCCCTTCCAGAAGGGTGGCCCCCACTTGCGCGCGTCGTCGCCTTCGGGCCGCTCCACCTTGATGACGTCGGCGCCCATGTGGGCCAGGATCTCGGCGGCCATCGGCCCGGCCAGGTTCTGCGCGACCTCGACGACCCGGATGCCCTCGAGCGGCAGCATCGGAGCCGCGCTCACGCCTTCGCCGCCGCGATCGCGTCGAGCAGGACCGGCTCGAAGCGGTGGCCGTCGCCGTCGCGCACGACCCGGCCGGGATGGGGGAAGTGGGCCGGGAGCACCAGGTCCCCCGAGGCGGCGTGGCGCTCCACGAAGGCCTTGCGGGTGGCCGCGGCCCGGTGCGCGTCGTAGCAGAAGATGCTGCTCCATTGCGGCTCCGCCACCTGCACCACCCGGTGCATCAGGTCGCCGGAGAAGACCGCGTCGCCCGCGCTCGTGTGCACGCGCACGCCGACGTGCCCGGGGGTGTGGCCCACCCACGGCTCGTACGAGAGCCACGGGTCCACCTTCTCGCTGCCGTCGACCATCATCGCCTGGCCCGCCTCGACGACCGGCACGACGCTGTCCGCGATGCAGCCCGACTTCTCGCGCCCGGCCTCGTGCTCGTGCTTCCAGAACTCCCAGTCCTCGCCCGGGAAGACGTACTTCGCGTTCGGGAACGTGGGCACCCAGCGCCCGTCCACCATCCGCGTGTTCCAGCCCACGTGGTCCACATGCAGGTGCGTGCACAGCACCAGGTCGACCTGCTCCGGGGTGACGCCGGCCGCGCGGAGATCGTCGAGATAGCCGCCCTGCCGCTTGTTCCACAGATCCGTCTCGTGCCGGATCTTGTCGTTGCCCACCCCGGTGTCTATCAACACGGTGTGACGTGGATCGCGCACGATCCAGGTCTGGATGCGCGAGCCCATGTCGCCGGTCACGTCGTCGAAGAAGTGCGGCTTGATCCAGCGGTGGTGCCGGACGATCCGGCCCGCGTCGGACTCCGGCAGCATCTGGCTGGTGGGAAAGGCCGAGCGGCCGATCTCGACGATGCGCGAGATCGAGACCTCTCCGAGCGTGAGGGTGTGCATGGCTCTCTCCCTAGCGTTCCGTCATGTGCGGCCAGAGCGATTCCGGGCCCCGCGCCGCGACCTGGCGGCCCAGCGCCACCGACCAGTGATTCTCCGCGCCGAACTCGGCCCGCCAGGACCAGAGCCGCCGGGTGACGAAGTGCAGCGAGTGCTCGTAGGTGAAGCCGATCGCCCCGTGCGCCTGGTGCGCGATGCCCGCGCCCAGGCTCGCCGCCTCGCCGGTGCGCACCTTGGCCACCGCGATCTCGAACGACGCGTCGCCGCCCTCGCCGGTGCGCTCGACCACGTGGAAGGCCTGCTGCGCCGCCATCCCCGCCGCCGCGGTGTGCCCGGCCAGGAGCGCCAGGTTCTGCTGGATCGCCTGGAACGCGGCGAGCGGCCGGCCGAACTGCTTGCGCTCGGTCACGTACTTCACGGACTGGGCGAGGAGGAACTCGAGCCCGCCCGCCATCTGCGCCGAGCGGACCAGCGCGCCGCCCGCCCACACCGGCTGCTTGCCGAGCCGGCCGCGAAC
>DATFGS010000426.1:0-4125 GCA_035249225.1 Candidatus Methylomirabilota bacterium
GCTCCACCAGCCGCCGATCAGGAGGCCCAGCGAGAGGAAGTACCAGGCGACGATCGTCCAGCGCCGGGTGATCGTGATCCACTCGTCGCCGGTGCGGCCCACGATGAGCGCGGCCATCGCGAAGGCGAACGGCACCGTGAAACCGGTGAAGCCCAGGTAGAGCGCCACCGGGTGCGTGATCATCCCGGAGTCCTCGAGCAGCGGATTGAGCCCGCGGCCGTCGGCCGGGATCGGCGAGAGGCGCTCGAAGGGTGGCGCGGGGATCGTCATCACGAGGAGGAAGAAGGCGGAGATGCCGAGCATCACCGCGAGCGCCCACGGGTAGAGCTGGGGCTGGGTGCGGCGGTAGCGGCCCACCATGATCAGGGTGTAGAGCGAGAGCATCCACGCCCACAGGATGATCGAGCCCTCGAGCGCGCCCCAGAGGGCGGTGATGCGGTAGTAGAAGGGGGTGCCGCGGTTGGTGTTGCTGGCCACGTAGCGGATCGAGAAGTCGAAGGACAGGAACGCGTAGACCAGCAGCAGCATGCACGCGCTGATCAGGAGCCAGACGCCGAACGCCGCGCGCTCCGAGGAGGCCTGCAGGTCGGGCCGGCCCTTGAGGCCGCCGAGCGCGGCGGCGCCGGCCCCGTAGAGCGCGAGCACGAGTGCGCCGACGGTCAGCGCGTAGCCCAGCTCCGGGGTCATCGCCCGGCCTCGCCGCTCCGCAGCGTCTTGAGCAGCTCCTGGTAGCCCGACTGGCTCGCATCGTGCGGCGCCTTGTACTCCTCCGAGTGCTTGGCCAGGATCGTCGTGGCCTGGAAATAGCCGTCGCGGCTCCACGTGCCCTCGACCACCGCGCCGCGCGATTCGGCGAAGAGATCGGGCGGCGTGCCGCGATGGCGCACCGGCACGGTGGCCTGACCGTCCGAGAGCGTGAAGCGCAGGTCGAGGCTCTTGGGATCCCACACGAGCGTGCCGGGCTGCACCATGCCGCCCAGGCGGTAGGCCTTGCCGGCCACCGGCGCCGCGCCCAGCTCGCTGGGGGTCACGAAGTACACCACCGACCGGGTGACGCCGGCGTAGACGAGATAGGCGAGCACGGCCACGATGACGAGGCCGCCGCCCAGGAACTTCACCTTGCGCGTCATGCGGTCCGCGCCTTCGCGGGCCGGCGTGCGGCGAGCGCGCGGGCCCGGCGCGCCAGGTGGCGCCAGTAGGAGAGCAGCGCGACGGCGGCGATGCCGTACGCGGCGAAGACGTAGCCCCAGTTGGACGGCATCAGGTCTGCTCCTCGAGCCGGGCGATCTCCATCCGGCGCGACAGGAAGTAGGCGAACAGCAGGGTGAAGGCCACCCAGTTGACGAAGAGCGCGAGCCCGATGGCGGGATCGATCGGCGACCGCTCGGGCCCCAGGATGGTGGAGGGCTGGTGGAGCGCCCGCCACCACTTCACCGAGAAGTGCACGATCGGGATGTTGACCGCGCCCACGATCCCGACCACCGCCGCGTAGCGCGCCCGCGCCTCCGGATCCTCGATCAGGCTGCGCAGCAGCAGGTAGCCCACGTAGACGCAGAAGAGCACCGCGGTCGAGGTGAGGCGCGCGTCCCAGGTCCACCAGGTGCCCCAGGTCGGCTTGCCCCAGATGGAGCCGGAGACGATGGTGAGCCCGGTGAAGAGCACGCCGATCTCGCCGGCGGCGGCCGCGAGGCGGTCCCACCCGTTGCGTCGCGTGGCCAGATAGCCGATGCTGCCCGCGAGCACGAGGGCAAAGGCCAGGTAGGCGGTGAGCACGGCCGGCACGTGCAGGTACATGATGCGCTGCACGTTGCCCTGGACGGCCTCGCGCGGCGCGTAGCCGAAGCCGGCGGCGAGGCCCGCCACCAGGCCCAGCACGGTCAGCCAGCCGAGCGCGCGGGTCATCGGATCAGCCCTCCAGCACGAACTCGAAGGTGAGGAGGCCGATCGTCACGTATACCAGATCGGCGCCCGCGAGCATCTTGAGCCAGTGGGCCACGTCGGCCAGCGGCTGGCCGAGCAGGAGCGCCTGGGTCGCGCTCACGGTGGCGAGCAGCACCGGCACCTGCACGGGCAGCAGCAGAACGGGGAAGAGCAGCTCTCGCGCGCGCACCTGGGTGGTCATCGCGGCGAAGAGCGTACCCACCGCCGCGAGGCCGATGGTGCCCAGCGCCAGCACGAGGGCCAGCGGCGCGGCGGGGGTCCAGAGATCCACGTCGTAGAAGACGCCGAAGAGAACGACTAGGATGATCTCGACCGCGGTCATCAGCACGCAGTTGCCCGCGAGCTTGCCGAGGTAGATCGCCGACTTGTCGCCGGGCGTGAGACGGAGACCCTCCCAGCAGTCGTTCTCGCGCTCGCCGAGGAAGCTGCGGCCGAGGCCGAGCAGGCCGGCCAGGATGAAGCCGAGCCAGAGCAGGCCCGGCACCGCGGCGGCCAGCCGGTCGCGATCGGGACCGAGGGCGAACTGGAACAGGAAGAGCAGCAGCACGCAGAAGAACAGCAGCGCGTTGGCGTGCTCCTTCGCGCGCCGCTCGATCAGCAGGTCCTTCCAGAGGATCATCCACGCGCGGCGGGCGTAGGTCATGCGCCGCCCTCGGCCGAGTCGGTGAGGCTCTCGTACAGGCGATGCAGCTCCTCGGGCGAGAGATCGGCGGCGGGCCGGTCCATCAGGAGGCGGCCGCTGCCGAGAATCGCCACGCGGTCGGCCACGCCGAGCCCGCCGCCGAAGCTGTGGGTGGCGACCACCGCGGCGCCGCCGCCCGCCTTGAAGCCCAGCAGGAACTCGTTGACCCACTTCCGCCCGCGCCGGTCGAGCCCGGTGAAGGGCTCGTCGAGCAGGAGCAGGCGCGCCCGGCCCAGGAGCACGCGCGCCAGCCCGAGCCGGCGCTTCATGCCCGCCGAGAACGTGCGCACGCGCTCGTCGGCGACGCCGTCCAGCTCCACCTGCGCGAGGGCGGCGTCGAGCCGCGCGGGCTCGATGTCGCCGCCCCGCATGGTCTCCCAGAAGCACAGGTTCTCCCGCGCGGTGAGGTCTTCATAGACGTACGAGCCGTGGGCCACCATGCCGAGGAGCGCGCGCGCCCGCTCGGGCTCGCGGAGGGCGTCCGCGCCGCCGATCGTGAGCGAGCCGGTGGTGGGACGGAGCAGGGTGGCCAGTATTCGGAGCAGCGTGGTCTTGCCGGCGCCGTTGGGACCGAGCAGGACCAGGCACTGGCCCGCGCCCAGCTCGAGGGACACGCCGTCGATCACGCTGTTCGACCCGTAGGTCTTCCGGAGCTCCCGCGCCGCGATCATGTCCGAGAAAAAGGGGAGACGGCATCCCGCTTCCCCCGGTCCGCTACGAGGACTGCGCTGGATCCGACGGTAGACCTACCTGGCCTGGGATCGCGCCATGGCGCGCAGCCGCGCCACCCGCTCCGCGATCGGCGGATGCGTCGAGAAGAGCGTGGTCCAGCCCCCGCCGGTGAGCGGGTTGACGATGAAGAGGTGCGCGGTCGCCGGCGTGGCGTCCATCGGCGCCACCGTCCGGGAGGCCATGTCGAGCTTCTCGAGCGCCCGGGCCAGGCCCTCCGGCTGGCCCGCCATCTGGGCACCGGAGGCGTCGGCCTGGAACTCCCGGGAGCGCGAGACCGCGAGCTGGATCAGGGTGGCCGCCAGGGGCGCCAACACGATCATGAGCAGGCCCCCGAAGACTCCGCCGCCGCCCGACTCGTTGTCGTCGCTGTCCCGCCGGCCGCCGCCGAAGATCATGGCCCACTGGGCCATGTGGGCCATGTAGGTGATCGCCCCGGCCAGGGTGGCCGCGATGGCCATGATCAGGGTGTCGCGGTTCTGGACGTGCGAGAGCTCATGGGCCAGGACTCCTTCGAGTTCTTCCTCGCTCATGATGCGCAGGATGCCTTCCGTGACGGCGACCGCGGCGTGCTGCGGGTTGCGGCCGGTCGCGAAGGCGTTCGGGGTCTCGCCCGGGATGATGTAGACCTTCGGCATCGGGATGCCGGCCCGGGTGGCCAGGGTGCGGACGATCCGGTGCAGGGCCGGGGCGGCCGCCTCGTCCACCGGCTGGGCCCCGTACATCCGGAGGACGATCTTGTCGGAGAACCAGTAGCTTCCGAGGTTCATCAC
>DATFGS010000427.1:0-22728 GCA_035249225.1 Candidatus Methylomirabilota bacterium
GATGAGCCCGGCGGTGTCCTCCCGAAGAGGCCGGCGGCGGCCACGCGCCCGCCTTCGCGCAGGAACGCGGCGGCATCGTGGCTGCGCCGGGCCGCCAGCGGGAACGCGAAATAGGTCAGATGCCCGGCCAGGCGCCTGGCCACCGCGCCCCGCAGATCCGCGGCCAGCAGGCGGAAGGCCCGAGGGCCGCCGTACTGATCGGGCCCGCCCGGGTCGGCGGCCAGGTTGGTCCGGACCACGGCCAGGGTGCGCGTGATCATCTCCTCGCGCGCCGGGTGGCGCACCTGCCGGAAGCCGGCGCGCCTCGTGTACGGCACCTGGGCGTAGCGCACGCGATCGGCCTTCCAGGCGCGCAGGAACTCGGCGGTGGGCAGGGCCGCGTACGGATATCCGTCGGGGTCGTGCACGCGCACCCGATCGTGCTCGACGCCCAGCACGATCACGTAGTGATCGCTGCCCGAGAGCTGGGCGTGATGCGGCATGTAGCCGAGCCCGCCCATGTCGAGCGGCCCGGCCAGCACCGGCCCGCGCCCGGCCGCCTCGGCGAGCCGGGCCAGGGCGGCTTCCGGGGTGCCGTCGCGCTCCTCGCGACATGCCCAGCCGAGGGCGTCGAGCGCAGTGGTGATCCCCTGGTCCGGGGTGGCGAGCGGGGAGCTGAAGTACACGAGCAGCTCGCGTCCCACCCGGAGGTAGAGGGTGCCGAAGGGCACGGTGGTGAGGCACTCGATGAAGCCGGGCTCGGGCAGCTCCGCGGTGGCGGCGCCCGACGCGCGCAGCGCCATGTGAACGCTGTTGGAGTAGCAGTAGGCGCCGTTGCCGGTGTAGCGGGTCACTGGATCGTGGCGATGAGCGTCAGCGCGCTCTCCTCCGACGACTGCTGGGAGCTGTAGCCGAGGATCTGGCGGGTGATCGCATGGAGGCTGCCGGTGCTGCCCCCGAACGGCATCCGCCCTCCGCTGGGCACGATCAGGTCGGTCGCGGCCTCCACCACCTCGATCGTCCCCCCGCCCCCGGGCGTGAAGTAGCTGATCACCGGGGTCAGGGTCACGCGGATCTGGTTGCCGGGGAGGATCACCGGGCGCACCGCGAGCGAGGTGCCGACGCGCTGCCACGCGACGCCCTGGGCGACGTAGCCCTTGCCGGTCGCGTAGTCGTGGTAGTAGGCCATCTGCTGGTAGGGCACGTCCTGGGCGACCATGATCGAGCCGGCGCCGCCGTCCTGCACCACCGTGAAGAGCCCGGAGGAGCGCGTGACGCGCGTGGTGGTGTCCTCCACCGCGAGCCCGCCCCGGCCGCGCACCCGCGTGTTGCCGCTGCGCTCCTGCACGATGACCCCGCCCTGCCCCTGCGCGCCCTGGCGGCTCCCCTGGGTCTGCTGCTTGAACTCCAGCACCACCTTCACGTTGCGGTTGCTCTGGGCGCCGGCCGGCGCGACGGCGGCCAGCGCGATCAGCGCCAGCGAGACGGCGAGAGCCCGGCCGGGGGCGATCACCCGGGGATCTGCGCTTCCTCGGGCAGACGCTCCCACACCGGATTCCACTCGGGCAGCGTGAGCCCGACCGCGCCCGCCTTCTCCGCCACCTCGCGGGCGAAGGTCTGGCGGACCTCGTCGTTGTCGCGCAGCTTGAGCCGGTACTTGCGGTAGAGGACGTTCTTGGCCGAGCCCGGGCGCCCGAAGATGTTCATGGTGCGGATGTACCACTTGTTGAGCGTGGCCTGCGCCTCGTCGCGGGTCTTGGCGTCCTCGGCGAGGCGCTTCACCCAGAACTCGCCGTGGCGAATGTGGAACTTCTCCTCCTTGAAGATGCCCTCGATCGCGCGCACCCAGGGCCCGTAGGAGCAGGCGCGCACGTCCTCGAGCTGGTGCCCCGCGCCCCGATCCATGCAGAAGTTGAAGAAGATGAAATCGGCCCAGGTGTCGATGGGGTAGTAGAAGATGTTGACCCGCTTGTCGGCGGTGATCCGCGCGGTGCCGATGTCGGCGTCGTCGGCGACCCGCATCGTGAAGGCCTCGTCGTGCGCCCGCACGTGCGCGTCCACGTCCACCCCCAGGTCGGCGAGGAGGCCGTACATGACGGTGGCGTGGCGGAGCTCGTCCTTCACGATCTGGGCGACCACGTGCTTCTCCTCCACGCCGGGCGCCCGGGTGATCCACGGCACGTACCCGTAGCCGCCCGCCAGCTCCGAGTCGGCCTGCATGGTCATGAGGTGGATGAGGTTCTCGCGATAAGTCTCGGTCATCTCGTCGGGGGACTCGATGCGCTCCCCCGCCTCGATGCGGGCCAGCAGCCGCGCTTCGTCTCGCTCCGCCATGTCTATCTCCTTTCCACGACCCGCACCGCCTTGCCCTCGCTGCGCGGGATGGTCTTCGGGGCCACGACCGCGATCTCCGGATTGAGCCCGAGGTGGCCGCGCAGGCACGCGGCCACCCGGGCGGACAGCGCGGCCAGCCGGGCCGGCGCGGCCTCGAAGCCGCCCCAGTCGCGTACCACCCGCTCGTCCGGCTCCACGTGCACCGCGAGGGACGGGAACGCCTCGCGCCGGTCCACCACGAGCTGGTAGTGCGGGGCCAGGTCCGCCACCGTCAGGAGCGCCGCCTCGAGCTGGGAGGGATACACGTTGACCCCCTTGATGATCAGCATATCGTCGGTGCGCCCCTTGACGCGCGCCATCCGTACGGTGGTCCGCCCGCAGCGGCAGGGCGCGAGGTCGAGCCGCGTGACGTCGCCGGTGCGGTAGCGGAGCATCGGGAGGGCCTCCTTGGTCAGGGAGGTCAGCACGAGCTCGCCCTCGTCGCCGGCGGGCAGCGGGGCGCCGGTGCGCGGGTCGACGATCTCGGGCAGGAAGTGGTCCTCGTTGACGTGCAGGCCGTCGCGGGCCTCCACGCACTCGCCGGCCACGCCGGGGCCGATGATCTCGCTGAGCCCGTAGAAGTCCACCGCCGGGCAGCCCCAGAGCGCCTCGAGCTGCGCGCGCATCGCCTCGGTCCACGGCTCGGCGCCGAAGAGCCCGTACGCGAGCCCGAGCGCGCGCGGGTCGCTCCCCTGCTCGCGCAGGCTCTCGCCGATGTAGAGCGCGAAGGACGGCGTGCAGGCGAGCCCCTGCGGGCGGAAGTCCTGGAGCAGGAGCATCTGGCGGAGGGTGTTGCCCGAGGAGACCGGCACCACCGTGAGTCCCATGTGCTCGGCGCCGTCGTGGAAGCCGAGGCCTCCGGTGAAGAGGCCGTAGCCGTAGGCGATCTGGATGAGCTGCCCCGGCTCGGCGCCGGCGGCGGCCAGCGCCCGGGCCATGACTTCCCGCCAGACGCCGAGGTCGTGCCGCGTGTAGCCCACCACGGTGGGCTTGCCGCGGGTCCCCGAGGAGGCATGGATGCGGATCACCTCCTCGCGTGGCACCGCGAAGAGCCCGAACGGGTAGTGCCGGCGCAGATCGTCCTTCACCGTGAAGGGCAGCTCCGCGAGACGATCGAGCGTGACCGCCTCGTCCTTCACCCCGGCGGCGGCGAGCGCGTCCCGGTAGAAGGGCACGCGCGCGCGGGCCCGGGCCACGGCGGTCCGCAGCCGCTCGCCCTGGAGCGCGCGCATCGCGGCGCGGGGCGCGGTCTCGGCGGCGCGGTTCCAGATCATCCGCTCAGCTCACCGCCACCCGCCGCACGAGCCAGCCCAGGCGCTCGAGGAAGCGGGCCATGGTCTCGAGCGTGCGCGGATCCGCGGAGACCTCGAGGCTGATGCGGTCCGGCAGGATGTAGCGCACCTCCGGATAGGACACGAGCACCCGCAGCAGGGTCCGCACGCGGGGATCCCACGAGAGCAACCCCTGGTGCCCGGGACCGGCGATGTGCGGATCCCACTCGCTCTGGAATCCCACCCGCAGGGTGCGTCCCGCCGGCGGCGGCGCCATCAGGCCCGCCGGGGCAGCAGGGCTTCGTAGTGCGCGACCATGGCCGCGGTCTGACGGGGCGCCGCGAAGCGCGTCTCCACAAGCCGCCGCGCCGCCTGCCCCATGCTGGCGCGCCGGCCTGCATCCAGGAGGAGCCCGATGGCCGCGTCGGCCATCTCGCCGGTCTCCGCCTTGGTGAGCAGGCCCGTCTCGCCGTCCGTCACCACCTCGTCCACGCCCGAGGCGCGCACCGCCACCGCGGGCAGCCCGCAGGCGTGGGCCTCGGCCAGCACCAGCCCCTGCGTCTCGGTCTCGGACGCGAAGAGGAAGAGGTCGGCGGCGCGGTAGTAGTCGGGCAGCGCCTCGCGGGCGAGGCCGCCGTGGAAGACGATGCGCCGCCGGGCGCGGCCCGCGGCCGCGCGCGCCTCGAGCGCCTGGCTGTGGCTGCCCTTGCCCACCAGGTGCAGCGTGGCGGTGGACACCGCGGCGGCCACCGACTCGAAGGCGTCGAGCACGCGCTCGAGGCTCTTCTCGCGATCGAGCCGGCCGGTGTACAGGCAGATGAGCCCGTCGGCGGGCAGGCCCAGGCGATGGCGGGCGCGCTCGCGGCTGGCCGGGCTGAAGAGATCGAGGTCCACGCCGGTCGGGATCACCGCGACCGGCGCGGCCACGCCCCGGCGCCGCAGGGTGTCGGCCACGTGCTCGGAGGGCGCGACGACCAGGTCCGCGGAGTCGGCGAAGCGGCAGGCCAGCCGCACCGCGAGGCTCCGCACCAGCCGCGGCGGCAGCGGCACGTAGTGCGCGTACTTCTCGTAGCGCGTGTGATAGGTGAACACGAGCGGGCGCCGCTGGCTGCGGGCCAGGCGCCGGCCGGTCAGCCCGAGCAGGAACGGATGGTGGACGTGGACGACGTCGAGGTCGAGCGCGCGGGCGATCCGGCCGAGGCGCCGCGAGACGGGCAGCGGCAGCGAGAAGCCCGGATAGGTCGGGGCGGGAATCGAGGGATACCGGAAGACGTAGGGCGGATCGGCCTGCGGCGGCTGGGCGGCCGGCGCGAAGATCCAGGTCCGGTGGCCGAGCGCCTCAAGCCCCTGCCGCAGGGTCTCGACGGCCGTCGCGACCCCGCCGCGGAACGGCAGGTAGTTGTTGGTGAACAGCCCGACCCGCATCCACTACTCGTCCGGGCTCTTCGGGTCCTTGCCGCGCTCGATGCGATCGAAGTCGCCCGGCTTGAGCGATTCGAGCCATTCCTTGATCTTGGCCTGGTCGTCGCCCTTGCCGGTGCCGATCTCGGTCTCCTTGGCGACCTCGACGCTGCGGGCCTTCTGGACGACGTCCTCCTCGACGAAGATCGGCGCGCCCACCCGCAGGGCCAGCGCGATCGCGTCGGACGGCCGGGAGTCCACCGTGATGTCGGCGCTGCCCAGGCGGAGGTGGATGACCGCGTAGAAGGTGTTGTCGCGGAGGTCGTTGACCACGATCTTCTGCACCCGCGCGTTGAGCGACTCCAGGATGTTCTTGATCAGGTCGTGCGTCATGGGCCGGGGCGTGGAGATCTTCTCCAGCTCGAGCGCGATGGCGTTGGCCTCGAAGAGGCCCACCCAGATGGGCAGCGAGCGCTTCTCCTCCTCGTCGCGGAGGATGATCATGGGCATGTTGGAGAGCGGATCGAGCGCGAGCCCCTTCACTTTCATCTCCAGCCACATGGCGCGCCTCCTAGGCCTCTAGCTCCCCGCGGAGGCTGTGCGGCAGGGCGCGGACGACGCGCACCGGTACCACGCGGCCCAGCAGGTCGCGACCCCGGGGATCGAAGTTCACCACTCGATTGCAACGGGTGCGCCCGGCCGCCTCGCCCGCGTTCTTGCGCGAGACCCCGTCCACCAGGACAGGGAGGGTGCGGCCCTCGAGACGCTGGCTGCACGCGGCCCCCACGCGGGTCGCGACTTCCAGGATCCGGCGATTGCGGTCGGCCTTGACCTCTTCCGGCACCTGATCCTCCATCTCCGCCGCGGGGGTGCCCGGCCGGCGGGAGTAGCGGAAGGCGAAGACGTTGTCGTAGCCGACCTGCTCCACCGTCTCCGCCGTCCGCGCGAAGTCGTCCTCGGTCTCGCCCGGGAAGCCCACGATGAGATCGGTGGAGAGCGCGAGATCCGGCACCGTCTCCTGCAGCTCCGCGATCAGCTCGAGGTAACGGGCGCGGGTGTAGCCGCGGTTCATCCGGTCGAGCACACGGTCCGAGCCCGACTGCAGCGGCAGGTGCAGGTACTCGCAGACCTTGGGCACGTCGCGGATCGCACGGATGAGCCGGGGCGTGAGGTTGTAGGGGTTCGACGTCGTGAAGCGGATGCGCTCGATGCCGTCGATGTCGTTGACCCGCTCGAGCAGGGCGGCCAGATCGGTGGGCGGGTCGAGATCGCGCCCGTAGGCGTTCACGGTCTGACCGAGCAGCGTGACCTCGCGGCAGCCGGCCGCCGCGAGTCCGCGGATCTCCTCGACGACGACCGCGGGCGCGTGGCTGCGCTCGCGGCCGCGCGTGGTCGGCACGACGCAGAACGTGCAGTGCTTCTCGCAGCCCTCCATCACGGTGACGAACGCCTTCAGGCGCGGGCCGCCCTCGGGCCGCGCGGTGATCTTCACCAGCGCGCCCTCGCCGGTCTCGAGCACCGGCCCCCGCCCCTGCTTCGCGAGGCTGACCAGCTCGGCGACTCGGGCGATCGCGGGCGAGCCGAACACCAGGTCCACGTAGGGCGCGCGGTCCTGGATCCGGCCCTTCTGCAGCTGCGCCATGCAGCCCATGACCCCGATCACCAGATCCGGCCGCTCGCGCTTGAGATGGCGCAGGGCCCCCAGCTGAGAGAAGACTTTGTCTTCCGCTTTCTCCCGGATGGAACAGGTGTTGAGCAGGATCAGGTCGGCGTCTTCCGGGCGGTCCGTGAGCTCGTACCGCTCCTGCTTGAGCAGGCCGGCCACCCGCTCGGAGTCGTACTCGTTCATCTGGCAGCCGTAGGTGATGAGGTGGAGCTTGGACATCAGCGCGAAGACGGCGGAGGAAAATTCCGCATGATTGTTCGGGACTTACGGTAACACCCGGCCCCCGGCATGTCAAACTACCGGGGACGGGTCAGACGGTTTCCTCGAAGACTCCGATGCGGCGGAACTTCTCCTGCCGCTCCTCGATCAGCTCGGCCTCCGACTTGGACTTGAGCTGCCAGAGCTGATCGCGCAGGGCGGCCCGCAGGCTGGCCGCGGCCGCCTCCCAGTTGCGGTGGGCGCCCCCGACGGGCTCGGGCACAATCGCGTCGATCACGCCCAGCTTCAGGAGATCGGGCGCGGTCACGCGCATCAGCTCGGCGGCCTCGGGGGCCTTGGCCGCGTCGCCCCAGAGGATGGCCGCGCAGCCCTCGGGCGAGATCACCGAGTAGATCGCGTACTCGAACATCAGCACGCGGTTGCCGACCCCGATCGCGAGCGCGCCGCCGCTGCCCCCCTCGCCGGTCACCACGCAGATCACCGGGGTCGGCAGGCCCGCCATCTCCCGGAGGTTGCGGGCGATCGCCTCGGCCTGCCCGCGCTCCTCGGCGCCGAGCCCCGGGTAGGCGCCCGGCGTGTCGATGAACGTGATGATGGGCTTGCCGAACTTGGCCGCGAACTGCATCAGGCGGAGGGCCTTGCGATAGCCCTCCGGATGCGGCATGCCGAAGTTGCGCGCGATGTTCTCGCGGGTGTCGCGGCCCTTCTGGTGGCCGATCAGCACCACCGGCTCACCGTCGAAGGTGGCGAGGCCGCCCACGATCGCCTTGTCGTCGCCGAAGACGCGGTCCCCGTGCAGCTCGACCCAGTCCTCCAGCAGCAGGTTGACGAGGTCGAGGGTGTGCGGGCGCTTGGGGTGCCGGGCGATCTGGGCGCGCTGCCAGGCGCTCAGGCCCGCGTAGACGCGCTGCTGCTGGCGGGCGAGCCGCTCCTCGAGCTTCGCGATCTCGTCCCGCGCCTCGAGGGGCTCCTCCGAGGCGCGCAGCTCCGCGATCCGATTCTCGAGCTCGAGAAGCGGCTTCTCGAACTCAAGCTCGTCCGGCATACTCCACGAGTATACTGCCCGCTCCGAGCAGCCCTTCCACTTTCGTCACCAGGTCGGCGGCCGGATCCACCGCGAGCTCCTTGATCCGCAGCACCACCTCCTGCTCGGGCAGCAGCACGTGGAGGAACAGCGGGGTGCGGCCCTCGTGCTCGCGGCACGCCGCCTTCACCGAGGCGAGCAGCTCCGGCAGGGACTCGGCCGCCGCGCTCACCCGGATGCGGCACGCGTGCGCGGCGGCGCCGTTGCCGTTCCCGGCTCCATTGCCGGTACCATGGCCGTTGCCGGCCGGGGCCAGATTGCCCATCGCTTCCTCCAGGGGCTTGATCTCCTCCGCGAGCACGACGCGGCCCTTGTCGCTGTCGTCCGCGCGGCCGCGCACGATGACCGGTCCCTTGTGCCGGAGCGCCCCTGCGCAGCTCCGGTAGGGCTCGGGGAAGATCGTCAGGGGGGTGCTGCCGTCCACCAGCTCGAGCGTGGCGAACGCCATGCGGTTGCCGCTCTTGGTGGTGCTCTCGCTGAACGCGCTCACCTGCCCGAGCAGGAGCACGCGGGCCCCGGTCGAGCGGACCGCGAGGTCGGCGGCGCTGAGCGCGCCGATCCGGCGCGCCATCTCCCGGTACTGCTCGAGGGGGTGGCCCGACAGATAGAAGCCCAGGACCTCCCGCTCGTAGGCGAGCATCTCCTCCTGCGGCCACTCGGCCACGCGCGCCGCCGCCGCGACCGGCGCGGCCGGCTTGGCGCCCCCGCCGCCCGGCATGTCGAAGAGCGAGACCTGCCCTTCCTCGCGGTCGCGCTGCTGCCGCTGGCCGCTCTCCATCGCCTGGTCCAGCGCGGCGAGGAGCCCGGCCCGCGTGCTCTGGAGGGAATCGAACGCGCCCGCCTTGATCAGGCACTCCACCACCCGGCGGTTGACCAGGCGCAGGTCCACGCGGGCGCAGAAGTCCTCGAGGGTGGCGAAGCGGCCGTCCGCCTCGCGGGTCCGCACGATGGACTCGATCGCGGTGGCGCCCACGTTCTTGATCGCGGCCAGCCCGAAGTGGATCGCGTCCCCCGCCACCGTGAAGTCGGAGCGGGAGACGTTGACGTCGGGCGGCTCCACGCGCAGGCCCATCGCGCGCGTCTCCTCCACGTAGAGGACGATCTTGTCGGTCTTCTCCATTTCCGAGGTCAGCAGGGCGGCCATGAACTCGGTCGGGTGGTTGGCCTTGAGGTACGCGGTCTGGTAGGCGACGACCCCGTAGCACGCGGCGTGCGAGTTATGGACCGCGATGCCGTTGGCGATGAAGCTGGCGGCCCCGGGCACCTCGAAGTCGTACGTAACCTCCTCGCCCTCGAGGACGAAGCCGCGGGGAAGCGACCATCCGATCGGCGACTCGGCGAGCGCGTAGAGCGCCGGCGAATCGAGCTGCTCGGCCAGCCTGACCAGAGCGCCCCGCCGCATGTCCCGTCTCCACGGGATCCGCAACGCGCGGCACCCCGCCTCAAGCGTCGCGTAGGCCTTCAGGATGCCTTCCTGGAGCACCTCGCCATACACTTCGGGCGGCAGCACGTCATCGCTCTCCCGGGGAGCGAGCCGGCGAAGGACCGCGACGGAATCGTCCCGCCTCAGCTCTTCCGCGTTGACCCAGCCGCGCTGCGTGAAAATAGGATGGTCGGGCGTGCAGCGCACCGTCATCCCGTTCGCGAGCCGGAGGCGGCCGACCGGCCGCACCCCGCTGGACCGGACGGCGCGCGCGCGGTAGGGGCCATCCTTGGTTAGCACGAGGTCGCCGGCCCGCACCTCGGTGATGGGCTTCTGGCTCCCATCGGCCATCTCAATACGGGTGTCGGCGGTCAAGCACTTGTTGAAGCCGTAGCCCGCGAACTTCTCGATGAGGTCCCAGATGCGCTCGGCCTTCTTCGCGTCGATCTTGTTGGCCTTGCAGCCCGAGATGAACTTCTCGCGCTGGGTGGCCATCAGCTCGCGGTCCTTCTTCCCCATCGCCTTGCGCAGGGTGTCGGCCTCGCCGAGCGAGAAGCCGGCCAGGTCCGCGGCGAGCCGCATGACCTGCTCCTGGTAGACCATGATCCCGTAGGTCTCCTGGAGGACCTGCTCCATCAGCGGGTGCTCGTAGGCGATCGCCGCGCGGCCGTGCTTGCGGTTGACGAAGTCCTCGATCAGGTCCATCGGCCCCGGGCGGTAGAGGGCCACCATCGCGATGATGTCCTCGATGCGCTGGGGCTTGAGCCGCTTGAGCGCGTCCCGCATGCCCGCCGACTCCAGCTGGAAGACTCCGAAGGTGCGGGCCTCGGTGAGGAGCTGGTACGTCTTGGCGTCGTCGAGCGGCAGCGCGTCGCCGTCGAGCTCGACCCCGCGCGACTCCTTGAGCAGGCGCAGGGCGTCCGAGATGACGGTCAGGGTCTTGAGCCCGAGGAAGTCCATCTTGAGCAGGCCGAGCTTCTCGATGGGCCCCATCGCGTAGCCGGTGATGAGCTCCGGCCGCTTGGGGTCCTTGTAGAGCGGCACCCGCTCCATCAGCGGCTCGTCCGAGATGACCACCGCGGAGGCGTGCACCGAGGCGTGCCGGGTGCAGCCCTCGAGCGCGCGGGCGACCCCCCACATCTCCCCCACCCGCTGGTCGCGCTTGACCTGCTCGGCGAGCGGCGGCGCCTTCTCGAGCGCCTCGTCGAGCGAGATGTTGAGTGGGAAGCCGGGCACCAGCTTGGCGATGCGGTCCGCCTCGCCGTAGGAGAACCCGAGCACGCGGGCCACGTCGCGGATGACCGCCTTGGCCCCCATGGTCCCGAAGGTGATGATGTGGGCGACCCGGTCGGCCCCGTAGCGGTCCACCACGTAGCGGATGACCTCGTCGCGTCGGTCGTCCGCGAAGTCGATGTCCATGTCCGGCATCGAGATCCGCTCGGGGTTCAAGAATCGCTCGAAGATCAGCCCGTATCGGATCGGGTCCACGTTGGTGATGCCGAGGCAGTAGGCCACCAGCGAGCCGGCGGAGGAGCCGCGGCCCGGCCCCACCGCGATGCCCTGCCGGCGGGCGTAGCTGATGAAGTCCCAGACCACCAGGAAGTAGCCGGAGAAGCCCATCTTGGAGACCACGCCGAGCTCGTAGCGGAGCCGCTCGACCACCGCGTCGGAGGGCGATCCGCCGTAACGCCACTTGAGGCCCTCCAGGGCGCGCTCCTCGAGATAGGAGTCGAGAGTGAAGCCGTCCGGCACCTGGTACTTGGGCAGGTGGAACTGGCCGAACTGGAGATCCACGTTGCAGCGCTCGGCCACCGCGAGGGTGTTGCGGTAGGCCTCGGGCAGGTCCTTGAAGACCGCGCGCATCTCGTCGGCCGACTTCACGTAGAACTCGTCGCTCGAGAACTTCCACCGCTCGGGGTCGCTCATGGTGGTGCCGGTCTGGATGCAGAGCAGCGCCTCGTGAGCCTTCGAGTGCTCCGCCTCCAGGTAGTGCGAGTCGTTCGTCCCGCAGAGCGGCGCGCCGATGGCCCGGGCGATCTTGATCGTGCCCTCGGTCACCGCGACCTGCTGCTCGAGGCCGTGCGACTGCACCTCCATGAAGTAGTAGTCCTTGCCGAACACCTCCTGGTACCAGCCCGCGGTCTGCAGCGCCTTGGCCTCGTCCCCGGCCGAGAGCTGCCGGCTCACCTCGGAGTTGAGGCAGCCCGAGAGCACGAGCAGGCCGTCCGCGTGCTGGGCCAGCAACTCCCGGTCCACCCGGGGCTTGTAGTAGTAGCCCTCGAGGTAGGCCTTCGAGACCAGCTTCATGAGGTTGGCGTAGCCGGCGCGGGTGCGGGCGAGCACCGTGCAGTGGCTCGCGCCCTCGTAGCCGCCGTCCTGGCTCGAGCGCTCGAAGCGGCTGCCCGGGGCCACGTAGAGCTCCGAGCCCAGGATCGGCTTCACCCCCGCCTTCTCGCAGGCGGTGTAGAAGTCCACCGCCCCGAACAGGTTGCCGTGGTCGGTGAGGGCGAGGGCCGGGAACTTCAGCGCCTTGGCGCGGTCGACCAGCTTCTCGAGGCGGGCCGCGCCGTCCAGCAGGCTGTACTCGGAGTGGACGTGCAGGTGGACGAAGTCGGAATGCTTCATGGCGCCGGCGGGGCCGGGAGCGGCACTACTCCCACTCGATCGTGCTCGGGGGCTTGGAGGAGATGTCGTAGACGACGCGGTTGACGCCCTTGACCTCGTTGATCACGCGGCTCGAGATCTTCCCGAGGAGCTCGTAGGGCAGCCGCGCCCAGTCGGCGGTCATCGCGTCCTGGCTCGTCACCGCGCGGAGCGCGATGACCTGGGCATAGGTGCGGAAGTCGCCCTGCACGCCCACGGTGCGCACCGGCAGCAGCACCGCGAAGGACTGCCACAGCTCGCGCTCGAGCCCGGCCTGGCGCACCTCGTCCTGGACGATGGCGTCGGCGTCGCGCAGCAGGGCGAGGCGCTCCTCCGTCACCTCGCCGAGCACGCGGATGGCGAGCCCGGGCCCCGGGAAGGGCTGGCGCCAGATGATCTCGCCCGGCAGGCCCAGTAGCGCGCCCAGCTCCCGCACCTCGTCCTTGAACAGCTCGCGGAGGGGCTCCACCAGCTTGAATTGCATGTCGGGCGGCAGGCCGCCGACGTTGTGATGCGTCTTGATGGTCGCCGACGGGCCCTTGAACGAGACCGACTCGATCACGTCGGGATAGAGCGTGCCCTGGGCGAGCCACGGGATGTGCCCGAGCTTGCGGGCCTCGTCCTCGAACACCGCGATGAACTCGGCCCCGATCGCCTTGCGCTTGGCCTCCGGATCCGTGACCCCTTCCAGACGGTCCAGGAATCGCCTGGTTGCATCCACATGGATCAGGTTTACCTTGAATGTATCTCGGAACGTCCGCACCACCCCCTCGGCCTCCCCCTTGCGGAGCAGGCCGTTGTCCACGAAGAGACACGTGAGCTGCGGGCCCACCGCCTTGTGGATCAGCGCGGCGACCACGGAGGAGTCCACCCCGCCCGAGAGCGCGCAGAGCACCGCATCCGGGCCCACCTGCCGGCGGATGCTCTCGACCGCGGTGTCCACGAACGAGGGCATGGACCAGTCGGCGGTGGCGCCGGCCGCGTCGAGGAAGTTCTTGAGCACGGTCTTGCCCTGAGGCGTGTGGGCCACCTCGGGGTGGAACTGCACCGCGAAGAGCTTCCGGACCGGATCGGCCATCGCGGCGACCGGGCAGTTGTCGGTGGTGGCCAGGCTGATGAAGCCCGGTGGAGGCTTGAGCACGGTGTCGCCGTGGCTCATCCACACGGTCACCCGGCCGTCGGCCTCGGGCTGCACCCCGCCCAGCAGGCCCTGGCCGCTCAGGATCCGGAGGTGCGCCTTGCCGTACTCGCGACGCTCGGCGGGGACGACGTGGCCGCCCATGAGGAAGCCCATCGCCTGCATGCCGTAGCAGATGCCGAGCAGCGGCAGCCCGGCCTCGAGCAGGCGCTTGTCGGGGAGCGGCGCCTCGTCCTCGTACACGCTGGACGGCCCGCCCGAGAGCACGAGGGCGGTGTAGCCGCCCGCCAGCACGCGATCCACCGGCTCGGTGCACGGCAGGATCTCGGAGTACACGCCGAGCTCGCGGATGCGCCGGGCGATGAGCTGGGTGTACTGCCCCCCGAAATCGAGGATCGCGACCCTGCTGGTCACGCGGGTGCTACCGCGGCGTTCCCAGCTTCTGGGCGCGCTGGAAGACCTTGCCCTCGGTCTTGATCGAGGGCGCGATGATCAGCTCGGTCTGCTGCAGCTCCTTGATGTTCATCGCGCCCACCGAGCCCATGCAGGTGCGGATGGCGCCGACGAGGTTGAGCGTGCCGTCCTCGGTGAACGCGGGCCCGAACAGGATCTGCTCGAGCGGGCCCGCGATGCCCACCCGGATGCGGGTGCCGCGCGGCAGGTTCGAGTGCGGCGTGGCCATGCCCCAGTGGTAGCCGCGGCCGGGGGCTTCCTTGGCGCGCGCGAAGGCGGAGCCGATCATGACCGCGTCCGCGCCGGAGGCGAAGGCCTTGCAGATGTCGCCGCCGGTGGTCATCCCGCCGTCGGTGATGATCGGCACGTAGCGGCCGGTCCGCTTGTAGTAGAAGTCGCGCGCGGCCGCCGAGTCCGCGGTGGCGGTCACCTGCGGCACGCCGAGGCCCAGCACCTCGCGGCTCGTGCACGCCGCGCCCGGGCCCACCCCGATCAGCAGCGCGTCCACCCCGCAGTCCATCAGATCGAGGCAGGCCTCGTAGGTCACCACGTTGCCGATGATGAGCGGGATCGAGAGGTGCTTCTTGAGCTGGCGGATGTCGACCGGGGTGTACTCGCTCGCGACGTGCCGCGCGGTGGTGACGGTGGACTGCACCACGAAGAAGTCGGCGCCCGCCTCCTCCGCGATCTTGGCGAAGCGCTCGGCCCGCTGCGGGATCGCGGAGACCAGGACCGGGCCGCCGCCCTTCTTGATCTCACTGATGCGCTTGTGGATCAGCTCTTCCTTGATGGGCTCGCTGTAGATGCCCTGGATGATCTTGGTGGCTTCCTCCAGGCTAGCGGAGGTGATGCGATCCAGGACCGCGTCGGGGTTCTCGTAGCGGGAGAAGATGCCTTCCAGGTTGAGGACCGCGAGGCCCCCGACCCGGCCCATCTCGATCGCGAAGGAGGGGCTCACCACCCCGTCCATGGCCGCCGCGATGATGGGGATCGGGAAGCGGCGGCCGCAAAGCTCCCAGGAGAGATCGACCTCGTTGGGATTGATGGTCAGGGCACCCGGAACCAGCGCGATATCGTCGAAGCCGTACGCCGCCCGGGCCTTCCGGCCCCTCCCGACCCACATGCCCATACGCCCCGCCTCCTGGCCTCACCCGGCCTGGGTTCCGGGCCGCCTGCCGGCCGCCTGAACCCCGTATGTAGAGAACCGCCCGCGTCGACCTACTGTATTTAGGGGGCAAGTATACGAGCGCCCCGGCCCGGGTGTCAACGGGGAGGCACGGGATTGGCCCGCTCCCAGAGCATCCGGAGGCCCTCGAGCTTCAGCTCGGGATTGACGAACTGCAGCGACTGCACGACCTCCCGCATCTGCCCCACCAGGCCCCCGGTCCCGACGACCTTGACGTCGCCATCCATCTCCCGCCGCATCCGCTCCACGATGCCGTCCACCAGCCCGGCCCAGCCGTAGATCATCCCGGACTGGATGTTGGTGATCGTGTTGCGGCCGATGGCGTCCTTGGGGCGCACCAGCTCCACGCGGAAGAGCCGCGCCGCGCGCGAGACCAGCGCCTCCGCCGCGGTGTTGATGCCGGGCGCGATCGCGCCGCCGATGAACTCGCCGCGGCGGTTGACGCAGTCGAAGCGCGTGGCGGTGCCGAAGTCCACCACGATCAGCGGGGTGCCGTAGAGCGCGATGGCGGCGACGCAGCTGACCACGCGATCGGCCCCCACCTCGCGCGGGGTGTCGACGTTCAAGGGCAGGTCGACGGTGACCCCCGGCTCCACCGTGAGCGGGTTCACGCCGAAGTAGCGCTCGCACATCCACTCGAGCGCCTGCTGGATGGGCGGCACCACGTTGGAGATGGCGACGCCGGTGATGTCCTGCTGGGCGATGCCGCGCGTGCCGAGGAGGGTCTGGATGAACACGCCCCACTCGTCCGCGGTCTGCTCGCGCCGCGTGGTCAGCCGCCAGGAGGCGCGCAGGCGCGCGCGGTCGTAGATGCCCATCGAGGTGTTCGTGTTGCCGACGTCAATGACGAGCAGCATGCGCCACCCCTTCCTCGACCGTTCCGCCCGAGACGATGTGCACGAGCCGCCCGTCCCCCGCGCGCGCCACCAGGACTCCGTCATCCCCGACGTCCACGCCGATCCCGTGGGAGCCATCCGGCAGCCGCACGATCTGCCCGGGCAGCGTGGACCGCTCGAGCCAGGCGATCCGGAGCGCGGCGAAGCCCCCCGCCCGCCAGATCTCGTAGCGCCGGGCGAGATGCTCGAGCACCGCGGCCAGCACGAGGTCGGCCTCCAGGACGCGGCCGGTGACGAGGCGCAGCGAGGTCGCGCGGTCGGCGAGGTCGGCCGGGAACGCGGTCTGCGCGAGGTTCACGCCGATGCCGAGGATCACGTGATGGAGCTTCCCCGCCCCGGCGCCACCGGCGTCGGCGGAGGCCTCGGCCAGGATCCCGCACACCTTCCGGCCGTCCACCAGCAGATCGTTGGGCCAGCGGATGCGGGCGGACGCCGACGCCACCGCGGCGAGGGCGTCGGCCACCGCGAGCCCGCCCACGAGCGAGAGCTGGGGCGCGGTGGTGATGGGCCCCGGGGGACGCAGCAGCACCGAGGCGAGGAGGCTCTGACCGGGAGCGTCCCACCAGTCGTGCCCGCGGCTTCCGCGGCCCGCCCGCTGGTGCCGCGCGGTCACCACGGTGCCCTCGGGCGCGCCCGCGGCGGCCAGGCGCTGCGCCTCGGACTGGGTGGAGTCGGTGGCGTCGAGCGCGTGAACCGCGAACTCCATCGCGGCGGGCCGCCCCTACCCGAGGGCCGCGAGGCTCGCCGAGAGCTTCTGCTCGGTCTGGCGCTGCTCGGCGAGCCGCTCGCGCTCCCGCTCGACCACCTCGGCGGGCGCGCGCTCCACGAACTCCGGCCGGTTGAGCTTGCCCTCGAGGAACGTGATCTCCTTGCGCGCCCGCTCGATTTCTTTCCGTAGGCGTTGCCGCTCCGCTTCGAAGTCCACCACGCCTTCGAGGCGCACGAACACGTCGCCGCTCGGCGTGGTGGCCACCGCGGAGCCGGCCGGGCGCGCGCCGTCACGGGAGACCGTGATCGCGGCGCGGGCCAGGCTGCCGATCACCGCCACCCGGCCCGCGAGCCCGCCGGCCACGTCCGGCCCCGTGGGCCTGACCGTCACCACCAGCTCCACCGCCGGGGAGATCCGGCTCTCGCTCCGCACGGTGCGGATCGCGCTCACGAAGTCGAGCACCGGGGCCATCAGCCGCTCCGCCTCCGGATCGCGCCCCTTGCGAGTGGCCTTGGGGAACGCCGCGATCATGATGGACTCCCCCTTGTGCGGCAGGCGCTGCCAGAGCTCTTCCGAGATGAACGGCATGAAGGGATGCAGCAGCCGCAGCGTGGTCTCGAGCGTCTCCACGAGCGTGCGCTGGGTGACCGCCTTCGCCTCCGGGCTCTCCGGCTGGTAGAGGCTCCGCTTGGCGATCTCCAGGTACCAGTCGCAGTACTCGTGCCAGAGGAACTGGTACACCGCGGAGGCGGCGTCGTTGAAGCGATAGGTGTCGATCGCCTTGCGCACCTGGGCGGTCGCCTCGGTGAGCCGGCTCTTGATCCAGCGGTCGGCCACCGACGGGGCGCCGCGGCGGGCGAGAGCGGGATCGTAGCCCGCGAGGTTGGTCAGCACCAGCCGGGCCGCGTTCCAGATCTTGTTGGCGAAGTTCCGGTAGCCCTCGATCCGCTCCTCGGCGAGCCGGATGTCGCGCCCCTGGGCCGCGAGCGCGGCCAGGGTGAAGCGGAAGGCGTCGGTGCCGTACCGGTCCATCACGCTCAGGGGGTCGACCACGTTGCCCTTGGACTTGGACATCTTCTGCCCCTCCGCGTCGCGGATCAGGGCGTGGATGTAGACGTGGTGGAACGGCACGTCGCCCATGAACTTGATGCCGAGCATCGCCATCCGCGCCACCCAGAAGAACAGGATGTCGAAGCCGGTCGACAGCACCGAGGTCGGGTAGAAGACCTTCAGCTCGGGGGTGGACTCGGGCCAGCCCAGCGTGGAGAACGGCCAGAGCCCGGAGGAGAACCAGGTGTCGAGCACGTCGGTGTCCTGGCGCAGCCCGCCGCCGCACCGGGGGCAGGCGGTGAGATCGGTGCGGGAGACGTGCATGCTCCCGTCCTTGTCGCAATACCACACCGGGATCCGGTGCCCCCACCAGAGCTGCCGTGAGATCGCCCAGTCGCGGATGTTCTCCATCCAGTGGAAGTAGGTCTTGCTCCACGCGCGCGGGACGATCTTGATCTTGCCGGATCGCACCGCCTTGATCGCCGGCTCCGCGAGCGGCTTGGTCTTCACGTACCACTGCTTGGAGACGAGGGGCTCCACCACCGTCTTGCAGCGGTAGCAGACCCCGACCGAGTGCCGGTAGGGCTCGATGCGATCGATGAGCCCGAGCGCCTGCATGTCCTCCACGATGCGCTTGCGAGTCTCGAAGCGGTCGAGCCCCGCGTACTTGCCGGCCAGCGCGGTCATCTTGCCGTCGAGGCCGATGACGGTGCGGATCGGCAGGTCGTGGCGGCGCCCGATCTCGAAGTCGGTGGCGTCGTGGCCCGGCGTCACCTTGATGACGCCGGTGCCGAACTTGGGATCCACCGCACTGTCCGCGACCACCCGCAGCGTGATGTTGCCCTCGACCGACGGCACCTCGAGCGTCTTGCCCACGTAGCGCTTGTAGCGCTTGTCCTTCGGATGGACCGCGACCGCGGTGTCGCCCAGCTTGGTCTCGGGCCGCACGGTGCCGAGGGTGAGCGGGCCGTACTTGATGTAGACGAACTCCGCGTCCTGATCCTCGCGCTCGACCTCGAGGTCGGAGAGCACCGTCTGGCAGCGCGGGCACCAGTTGACGATGTAGTCGCCCTGGTAGATGAGCCCGTCCTCGAAGAGGCGCACGAACACCTCGCGCACCGCCGCGGAGAGCCCCGCGTCCATCGTGAAGCGCTCGCGGGCCCAGTCGCAGGAGGCGCCGAGCCGCTTGAGCTGGCGGATGATGGTGCCGCCCGACTCCTCCTTCCACTGCCAGACGCGCTGGACGAAGGCCTCGCGGCCCAGATCCTCCTTGGTCTTGCCCTCCTTCTCGAGCTGCCGCTCGACCACGTACTGGGTCGCGATGCCCGCGTGGTCGGTGCCCGGCATCCAGAGCGCGTTGTAGCCGTCCATCCGCTTGTAGCGGATCAGGATGTCCTGGAGCGTGTTGTTGAGCGCGTGCCCGAGGTGGAGCGAGCCGGTGACGTTGGGCGGCGGGATGACGATGCAGTAGGGCTTCTTGGGCGAATCGGCCTCGGCGTGGAAGTAGCCGCGCTCCTCCCAGACGGCGTACCAGTGCGGCTCGACGCGCGTCGGATCGTAGCGGTCGGCGATTTCGCTCATGTTATCGCGTCATTCTAGCACGGGGACGGCGGCCTGGAGCCGCCAGCCGGCCGGACCGCGCGTCCACGTGAGCGCCCACGGCACGCGCCGGTCCTCGCGCAGCTCAGTGGCCGCAACCATCACCGGCCCGCGCGGGCCCGCGGGGCCCATCGCCTCGCAGACCGGCTCGGGCCCGAGGCGCCTCGGCAGCCGCGCGCGCAGGGCGGGCGCGGGCACGAGCTGGCCGAGGGCGCGCGTGTCCTCCACAGCCAGGGCCTGGAAGAGGCGGTCGGCGGCCGCGCCGAGGTCGCGGTGCCAGCCGTTCGAGACCTGGCGCCGCGCGAGCGCGAGCCCGCCCGCCGGAACGAGCCGGAAGTGATCCTCGTGCTCGAACTGCTCGGCGCATCCCGGCTTCCAGCCCGGGTAGTGCGGCTCGTAGCGCAGCACGATCTCGCCGCTCTGGGTGCGCCAGTCGGTGACCCGCAGCCCTTCCGGCCACTGGGTGGCGGTGGTCCACGCGCGTTCCAGCCGATCGCGATCGCGGCCTTCCCACAGCTCCGCGTGCAGCGACCGCACGCCGTGCGCGGTGGGTGGACCGCTCCACACCGCGAACACGCGCGCCACCCGATCCGGCCCCACCGGCCACACCCGCGCGTCCAGCAGTCCGTCCTGGGTGGACGAGGCGGCGAGCGCGGCGCCGGGGCCCGTCCCGGTGTAGAGGCGGAGCGAGCCCGACCCCTCCACCCCGAGGCTGTAGAGGCCGAGCGTGAGCGGGCCGCGGCTGCCCGCGCCGGGAATGCGCAGCACCCGCAGGGTCGCGCCGCCCCAGGTCTCCATCATCGCGTCGAGCCGGTCGCGGATGAAGACGAGCGAGGAGAAGGGCTCGTCCCCGCGCAGGCTGTCGAGCACCTCCGCGTCCACCACCTCGTAGAGCTCGGCGATCGCCCGCTCGCGGTCGGCGCGGTCCACCGCGACCGCGAGGCGCTCGCGCGCCACCGTCCGGAAGCGCTCCAGCCGGTCGGCCGCCGGCGCGGGGGCGGCCGCGCACGCGAGCAGCGCGGCCACCAGGGCGCCCCGGAACCACGATGCCCGCATGGCGCTAGCGTACAATGGTCGCGCATGACCCGCATCCTCGATCGCTACATCTACAAGGAGATGGGCCCGCCGTTCCTGATCGGGGTCGGCGTCTTCACGTTCTTCCTCGTCATCGATCGGATCTACCAGCTCACCGACCTCGTCATCACCAAGAACGTGCCGTTCGCGCTGGTGCTGCCGCTCCTGATCTACATGCTCCCGGCCTTCCTGGCCCTCACGCTGCCGATGGCCCTGCTCGTGACGGTGCTGCTGGTCTGCGGCCGCCTGGCCGGCGACCTCGAGATCGCCGCGCTCAAGGCCTCCGGGGTGAGCCCGCTGCGGCTCTTCCGTCCTTTCCTCGCCATCGGCATCATCATCACCCTGCTGATCTCGTGGCTCACCCTCGTGGTGGGGCCGTGGTCGAGCGGGGCCTTCCAGCGGCAGCTCTTCCGGATCTTCCAGTCGCGCGCCACCACCGGCATCAAGGAGCGCACCTTCAGCGCCAGCTTCAGCCAGTTCGTGATCTACGTGGACGAGGTGAGCGCGTCCCAGGTGCGCCTGAAGGGCATGCTCGTCTCCGACGAGCGCAACGCGGAGCAGTCCCGCATCATCGTGGCCCGCGAGGGCCGCCTCCTGAGCGACGAGGCCACCCGCCGCATCACCCTGCGCTTCCTGGACGGCTCGATCAGCGAGTCGGACGTGGGCGATCGCCGGCGCTTCCGCCTGACCTACTTCAGCCTCTACGACATGACCCTCCCGGTGGATTCCCCCCTCGCCGCGGTCGCGCGGGAGGAGAAGCCCGAGAAGCAGCTCCCGGTGCGCGAGCTCATCGCGGAGGCGGAGAGCCTGCGGCGCGCCGGCCAGATCTCCGCGCCCTACTACGTCGAGCTGCACAAGCGCTTCGCGCTACCGGTGGCCGCGCTGGTCTTCACCATCATGGGCTTCCCCCTGGGCATCCGCGCGCAGCGGGGCGGGCGGGCGGTCGCCCTCGGGCTCAGCTTCGGCATCGTGGTGGCCTACTACATCTTCTACTCGACGATGGAGGGCCTCGCCCTGCGCGGCCGCCTGCCCGCGGGCCTCGCGGTGTGGACCCCCAACACCATCCTCGCGGTGGTGGGCCTGATCCTCCTGCGCGGGAGCGTGGCGGGGGTGCCGCCCGCCTGGGTCGATCTGTTCTGGCGGCTCTGGGCGAAGGTGGGCGAGCGGCGATCCGGGAGGGTGGCCAAGCCGCTCGAGGAGCGCCGGCGCCGCCGGCTCGGCCGGCTCGTGGGGCCGCGCGCGTCCACCTTCATCATGGACCGCTACCTGATCCGGCAGTACCTGATCTTTCTCGGCATCGGCACCGGCATCGGCGCGGTGCTCATCGCGGTGGTCGACCTGCTGCAGACCCTCGACCGCTTCCTGCGCTCCAAGCCGCCCTTCTTCACGATCCTCGAGCACTTCCTGTACCGGATGCCGGGCGAGCTCTACAAGGGGCTGCCGATGATCGTGCTGATCGCCACCGTGTTCCTGTTCCTCTCCCTCACCCGGCTGCGGGAGCTCGACGCGCTGAAGGCGGCCGGGGTGAGCCTCTACCGCGCGAGCCTGCCCATCCTGCTGGTGGCGGGCGGGATCACCGTGCTCGCGGTGGTGTTCCAGGAGACCGCCCTGCCCGACATCAACGCCAAGGCCGAGGAGGTCGACCGCGTGAAGATCCGGGGGCAGCTCCCGCGGCACCTGCAGCGGCAGACCCAGATCTGGTACCGCTCCTCCGACACCCGCTTCTTCCGCATGGCGCTCCTCGATCCGGTCGGCAAGTCCCTGGAGGGGCTGACCGTGCTCGAGATCAGCCCCGACTTCCGGCTCGTGGAGCGGGTGGACGCGCGCGCAGCGCAGTGGACGCCCGAGGGGTGGCAGCTCGCCGACGGCGTGCTGCGCCGGGTGGGCCCGCAGAACCGCGTCACCTCGGAGCCGTTCGCCTCTCGGCTCTTGCCGATGCCGGAGAACATCGACGACTTCGTCCAGGTGCAGAACGCGCCCGACACCATGAGCTTCCTGGAGCTGCGCGCGTACGTGACGAAGCTGCGGGAGGGCGGCCACCGGGTCAACCGCTACCTGGTACAGCTCTACTCCAAGCTGTCCTTCCCGCTCGTGCACGTGATCATGGCGCTGGTGGCGATTCCCTTCGCGCTGGTCTCCCCGCGCAGCGGCGGGCGGGCGATGGGCATCGGGGTGGCCATCGTGATCGCGGTGGGCTACTGGATCGTGCACTCGGTGGCGATCGCGTTCGCGCAGGCCGATCTGCTGCCCGCCGCCCTCGCCGCCTGGACCGCCAACATCATCTTCGCGGGCATCGGCACCGCGCTCTTCCTGAGCGCCCGGACCTGATTCGGAGGGGGGCTGCGCCCCCTTCCGAGCCTCCCCCGAGAATCAGGATTGCGCGGGCAGAGCCCGCGCGGAACGCGGCCCTCCCAGGAGCGAGCGAGGCCTCGCGGGTAGTCGGGTGGGAGGGCGGGGCCGCTCGCCCTGGGACCGTGTCTTCTGCGGATCATCGAAGTCGCGGACCGGCCTGTCTCGTGGCTCGATCGAGACGGCGCACCCCCGTCGCGACTCAGCGTGTCCCA